>NZ_JSYD01000071.1:0-68356 GCF_054824005.1 Brevundimonas sp. GN22
GACGCCCATTGTCATTTTTCCGGCTGCGCTCGTCAGATCCACACCACCGAGGGCGAGGCAATGAACCTTCACGCCAGAGGCGGCTAGGCGCTCCACGGTAGCTCGCACATCCATAGCATTGCGGCCTAGACGATCCAGCTTGGTGACAATCAGCACGTCGCCTTCTTCCATGCGGTCGATCAGCTTGGAAAAGTTCGGACGTTCCATTGCTGCTACGGAACCGGAGATGGTTTCCATCACCACCCGCTTCGGCTCGATGCTGAAACCTTGGCTCTCAATCTCTTGAAGCTGATTGGCGGTGGTCTGGTCCGAGGTGCTCACTCGGCAATATGCAAACGTCCTAGCCACAACCAATTCCGTATCGAAAACCTGTATCGGAACGTAAGTTGTATCGAAAGTATTGTAAAGCTGAGTTTCGATACAACTTTCATACCTGTATCGTTTTCGTTCGTTTTCGAGCCGGGCTGTCATTTGCCCTTCAGCGTATCCAATAAGCTCACCGCCCCATCTCTTGAGCCCCCTAGGTTCATTGGAATAGGCGAGCCAGATTTCCGTTGAGCCTGATACCAAGCCTTTGCAGCGGCTCTAGAGCTCGTAGGGGCTCCAATAAGGGTGTCGCGCCGCTCGGGCAAGGAACGCTTCTTTCTGGCCCAGTGGAGGGTGTCAGCGGTCATCAGAGGGGCTTTGGCAATGTATCTGGCCCATCCCATCAGATTGTAGATTTTGCGAACGTCCACTTGCCGCTCTTTGGCGGCCATATCTGTCTCACCACCGACTCGAGCAAGGATGGGCCGCACCTTGCTTATCGAGGAAGATATGATCCCGTGAATATGAACTTCATGGACTGGGGAAGCTTCCAATATGAAGGCATATTGAGGGGAGGGATCACCAGCCTTGCTGAAGGCTCGCTTCATTCGTTCAGTGAAATATCCAACAAAGCCTCTCGGGGAGGCATAAGCGGCTTCGATTTGCCTCTTGCCTAACTTGATCGTGAAGGCATGGACTTCACCCGTCATGGAAGCTCCCAAAGCCAACAGCTTGAGACGGTCTCCGGTATGGGTCCAATCAGGGACCCAAATGGTCCTGGTCTCTTTCCCTGTTTCTGGATTAATCTCTTTGTTCTTTAAATAGATTTTATCCTTCCATCTTGGGACTAGAGGCTTGCTTCCGGACGCTAAAACGGTGTCGCAGCCCTTATCTATAGAAGCCCATATTAACTGGAATATCCGGGTGTCTTCGATTGGGTCTCGGCGAGACGACGCGCCAGCAACTTTTGACTTATAGCCTAAGCGAGCGCGGGTTCTGGCGATCTTGGTTGCGAGAAGTTTATCAGCCTCCCATTCGACCACAAATTTGTCGATGAGGCGGTTGGTTTTAAGGTTTTGACTCATTGTGTTCTGAACTGAGAAAGTGGCTCGTGAAAGTATAAGGCCGCCCAAATGGCCTCTTTCAGAGTCCGGAAAATGCGGACAACTTTCGTACAAGTTACGTCCCGGATATGAGGCAGTGACTGCCATGTCGCTCAAGCCCCGCGCCCATAAAGTATAAGGTATTCAATATTTTGAAGACCAAAAACTCTAGGGACAGGGGCCTTTTAGGAGGGCTGATTTTCTAGGACTTCACTTCAGGAAGTGGTGACCGTTCAAGCCGCGACAGGTCCAGCCCCTCGTAGGTCAAGGACTCAATGGCTTTATACAGTGCATCGATGCCAAGACTTCCCATGTAAAATGCGTCCATTCCAGTCTGGGCATGCCCCATGATTTGGTTCTGGAACTGTGATGGTACCGAGTTGGTAGCCATCAGCGTCTTCCATGTGTGACGGAGGCTGTACAGCGTCGGCTTAGGATACCGATCAACCACACTCGGAATCATCTGCTCGTTGATGTTTCTTATCCAACGCGCCGAGGTGTAAAGCTTCCGAGGATCGTCAGACTTTTTCCACTCTGGGAATAGGCGCTTGCTCTTTGCAAGTTCCATTTCCTCCACATAGTCCAAGAAACCCAACTCAATGAGTTTCGGGTGTATCGGCAGCAGACGCTTGGCGTTCTCAGTCTTGTACGAAACGATATGCTCCTGATCGTTGGGATCAGAAGGGTCGAAGTCAGTCAAAATCGAAATGCTAGGGTACTGGCTGCTGTGCCGGATATCCTTGACCAAGAGCTGGGCAATCTCGCTGGGACGCGCTCCGCTGAAAAGCATCAATAGCGGAACCCATTTTCGGTGGTCGTTGATACGGTATTGCCCTGCTACGTTGGGGTGGTCTTTCGAGCGGCATCCCGTGAAGGTAGGTAGCGAGAAGAACGCGTTCAGTTCGTCAATCTCAAAAGGAACACCGCGAGATTTTCCTTTGCTCTTTGAAGCGCCCTTTACACGAATGCCATTGCAGGGAGAGACCTTGATGTATCGTTCTTCGACAGTGAAAGCGAAAACCCACCTAATCGCAGAAAAATAGTTCGTGTTAATGGTGTTGGGAGAAATAGTTGAATACGGTTTTTCTCTCGAAGCATTTGCTGCAATAGCCGCCTCGAGGCCAAGCTTAGGGAACCGCTGAACCATGCGGTCAGGGGCTTCTGAAACTAGGCGCAGAAACGATTTTACGTCGGTTCCCTCGATTTTATAAAGCGCAGCCCCCCTGACATGCTGATTAAACAGCTTAGCCGCAACGCGAACCTTGTGATTCCAGCTTTCCTTTTTCTTTCCCTCGAGGATGGCTTCCTCAGCAATTTCTAGGAAAGTTTTATAGGCGTTTGGATGGTGGACGGTTTCGCTGACACCGAACGCAAAGTGGGGCTTTGATGGTTCGGTTTTGTTACCAGCCAAATCAACTCTGGCTCTCATTTCAGCGATATCAACTTCAAACAACGCATCAGCAATGCGCTGAATGCTATCGGCGTCCCCCTGTAGGTGTTTCTTTTTGGCTATGACTTCAGCCATTCTAAGCCGAACGTCTTCCTGCTCTTTCTTGATGATGGCCCGGGCTCTGTCCGCGTAATACTCATCGTTCAGAGCGCCAACATCTTGTGCAGCAAGTTCATCACGAGTGATGCGCACTTCCAGCGGCTCCGACATACGGCTCGCGTACATCTTGGGCGCGGTACGGTTGTACATCTCGTTCATCAAGCCGTTCAGGATTTCGTCGGTAACGCCAATCTTGGCTGTGACCACGGCTGTTGGTAGCGAGCGATCTTCAAAAAGAAGATCGATTCCCTCTTCCACAATCACACGCCTAGCAGCGCTCACAGTCCGTACCTTGAGAGAGCGTTCGTATATCTCCTTGCCGTTAAAGGGGGGGAGGTGCTGAAGGTGTTTTGGAACGCGACGCCTATAATAGATGATCCCATTTCTAGGCTTAGTATGTGCGGGAAGCTTGGTACTCATGGCGAGGCTTGTGTGGCAGAAAGTATGACAAGCCAACCCCAAAGACATTTGATTTCTAAAAGTTTTTTGTTTTCAGAGGGCGAACTGTCACACAGCAGAGAATCCCTCCGTCTCCGCCAGATCTCTTTGCCGAGATCCGGCACCTTCCCTCAAAAGCTAACTTTACAGCCCTGATGATTTGGGGCGTTGACGCGCGACTGCAGCCAGTTTGCGCACGACAACAGCTCTACGCCCGCTGCTAAGCTGGATGGTATTTGCGCCGGAACATGGTTGACGGCCAGTTCACGCAAAAAATATTCGCATACCGACGTTTTTACTCTTGCTGATTTCGCAGATGCGTTCAAAACTTCGCACATGCGTAAACATAGAGGGGGATACTCGAGTGACGCACAAAAAGAGCATGATGCCAGGGCTTGTTGCCCTTGGCTGCTTTGCCGGCGGTCTCCTCGCTGCCGGAGCGGCATGTGCCGCGGCTACCCCTGAGGTAGCCACAACCATCGCAAACGTCGCTGCAACAGCGTCGGAGCCAGCCGCTCCGGCGCTGTTTTCACATCAGGTTCCGTTGGAGCTTGATGCCGCCGCGACGTCTTGGCTCGGAACGTCAACGGCACTGGTGCTGCTGATGACCTTGCCGGGTCTGGCCCTGTTCTACGGCGGTATGGTGCGCCGCAAGAACGTGGTGGCCACCATCACCCAGTCGGTGGCTGCCTTCGCGGTAGTCACGCTGGTATGGATGGTCGCTGGCTATACCATTGCCTTCGGCGTGAACCCCGATGAGGGGCTGAACCGCTTTGTCGGCAGCTTTGACGCGCTGTTCCTGAAGGGCATCACCAAGGATACGGCCTACGCCGCTCTTCCGGGCATTCCGGAGTATCTTTGGCTATCGTTCCAGCTGACCTTCGCGATCATCACGCCGGCGCTCATCACCGGGGCCTTTGCAGAGCGGATCAAATACTCTGGTCTGCTGCTGTTCATCGCCCTGTGGTCCTTGATCGTTTATGCCCCGATTGCCCACTGGGTGTGGGGCGGGGGCTTCCTCGGTGCGGGTGGCGTGCTGGACTTCGCCGGTGGCGCAGTTGTTCACGTGAACTCGGGCGTTGCGGGCCTTGTGTGCGCGATCTTCCTGGGTGCCCGTAAGGGTTACGGCGTCGAGCCGATTACAGCGCACAACCCTGTGCTGACGATGATCGGTGCTTCGCTGCTGCTGGTAGGCTGGATCGGCTTTAACGCCGGTTCTGCCGGCGCAGCAGATGGTCTGATGGCTGTCGCGCTCATCAACACCCTCATCGCAGCTGCGGCTGGCTCGTTGAGCTGGAAGTTCATCGAACGTATCGAAAAGCGCAAATGGTCGCTGATCGGCGTTCTATCCGGCATCGTTGCCGGTCTGGTGGGTATTACGCCAGCCGCTGGCTTCGTCGATCCTATGGGCGCACTCATCATCGGTCTGGTCTCCGGTCCGGTCTGTTACGTCTCGTCGGTCTGGCTCAAGAAGCTGCTCAAATACGATGACAGCCTCGATGCGTTCGGTCTGCACGGCGCGGGCGGTCTGGTCGGCGCACTGCTGACGGGCCTTCTGGCAACCACTGCGGTCAACGACCTGTCAGAAGGTGCAAACGTTCTGGCCCAGTTCATGGGTCTGGTCTGGACGATCGTCTGGAGCGCCATCGGTACGCTCGTCGTGCTGGTGATCTGCAAGTACACCACCGGTCTTCGCGTGAACGAGACCGTGGAAGACGAAGGCCTCGATACTCACCTGCATGGTGAGGCTCTAGAGCCTTCTGCCTAAGCGGCTTCATAGCCGTGGGGCTTTGATGCCCCGCTGATACCCAAAGTCGTGCCGGGCGGCGTGTCCTCCCACCGTCGTCCGGCCCGCAAGCCACCCTGAGTACTGTGATCGTTTTACCTCCGATGGCGGCTTCGCTGCCGGGACTGTTCGCGTGCGTAAAGTTCAATGACTTCCAGGGGATACACTAATGAAAAATGCAATCCTTGGCCTTGCAGCGCTGGGCCTGATGACTGTTCCGACGCTTGCTGTCGCGCAAGAGGCGGTGCCGGAATGGTCCTTTAACGCGGGCGTGGTGAGCGACTACATGTATCGCGGCTTCAGTCAGTCCGATAACGGCGTGGCTTTGCAGGGTGGTGTCGATTTCACCTACGGCCAGTTCTATGCAGGCACCTGGGCATCCAGTGTGAACTTCGGTGACGGAACCGATGCCGAGTGGGATTTCTACGCTGGTCTGACAGGCGTGGTGGGTGGCTTGGACTATGACGTAGGGGCCACCTATTTCACCTATGTCGATGCACCTGATGGCAGCGACTACAACATGATCGAGTTCAAGGCAGGCCTGTCCAAGACCATCGAACAGGTCACGTTCGGAGGCACTGTCTATTACTCCCCCGACTTCTTCGGTGCGGACGAGCACGCCACCTATATCGAAGCCTCCGTGGGCTATGAACTGAACGACAAATGGTCGCTCTCCGGGGGCATCGGCCGCCAGTATCTAGATGTCGGTACGGACTACAATTCGTGGAACGCGGGCGTGATTTATAACGTGAATGCCAATGTCGCGTTGGACGTCCGCTTCTGGGATTCCGGGGTTCGAACCGAACTCAGCGACGCGCGTGTCACTGTCGGACTGGGGTTGTCTTTCTGACCGTTGCTTTGCTTTCACTGATGAAAATAAGTGATGAAAGTGAAAAAGCCTTACGCTAGGTGATCTTGGCACGGGGGCCTGCAACCGCTAGCTCTTGGGTATCAAACGTCTAAGGGATGACGCTCATGGCCGATCTGGCTCAAATCACCGCAAAAATCCAAGAAGCCATCAACACCAACGGCGGCTTCGGCAAGACCATCAAGCTGGACCTCGGCGAAGCTGGCAAGATCTTCATCGACGGGATCAACAACACCGTCACCAACGATGACAACGCAGCCGATGCGACCGTCTCGCTGAAGATGGAAGACTTCCTGGCTCTGGCCGAAGGCCGCCTCGACCCGATGATGGCCTTCATGCAAGGCAAGCTGAAGGTTACTGGCGACATGATGCTCGCACAAAAGCTGGCTCCGCTGCTCAAGGGTCGTTGATCCTGAAGCGGTTAAGCTGAAAAGTAGGGCGCGGTTCTTTTAGGGCCGCGCCTTTTTCATGGCTCTAAATCGCCAGTCAGAGCGATGCGCCAAACGATGCCCAGGGGAGGGTTAATGCTATGGATTTCCGCTTTTCCGATCGATCGCTGGTTTGGCAGGACAAGCTTTCGCGCTTCATGCAGGACCACGTCATTCCGCAGGAGGACGCCTATATCGCTTCGGTTCGCGCCAATCCGCGCGTGTTCTCTCCGGTGATGGTCGAGCTAAAGGCCAAGGCTCGCGAGGCAGGCCTATGGAATATGTTCCTGCCGGGCGATCATGGGGCTGGTCTGAGCAATCAGGACTACGCACCGCTGGCCGAGATGATGGGGCGTCACCTGTGGTCGGCCGAGGTCTTCAACTGTAACGCGCCTGATACCGGCAATATGGAGGTGCTCCACCTCTATGGAAACCAGCGGCAGCAGGAACAGTGGCTGACACCTTTAATGGAGGGCAAAATCCGTTCGGCCTTCCTGATGACCGAGCCGGCCGTCGCGTCTTCCGACGCCACCAATATCGAGACGCGTATCGAGCGAGACGGCGATGAATACGTCATCAACGGGCGCAAGTGGTGGTCGACCAATATGGCCCACCCGAATCTGGCCTTCACGATTGTCATGGGCAAGACCGATCCCGATGCCCCCGTCCACCAGCAGCAGAGCCAAATCCTTGTGCCCGTCGATACGCCCGGTTTCCGTATCGAGCGCATGCTTTCGGTATTCGGCTATGACGAGCTTCCTATTGGTCACGCCGAGGTGGTGCTGGAGAATGTTCGCGTTCCGGCGGCGAACCTGATTGCGGGTGAGGGCAGAGGGTTCGAGATTGCACAAGGGCGCCTTGGACCAGGCCGCATCCACCACTGCATGCGCGTGATCGGTGCTGCCGAGCGTGCGCTCGAGCTGATGGTGGATCGCCTGTTGAGCCGCGTAGCATTCCGTAAGGCGTTGGCCGAACACTCCGTCTGGGAGCAGCGTGTCGCCGAGGCCCGCACCCAGATTGAAATGTGCCGTCTGCTTGTGCTGAAGGCCGCGTGGATGATGGACGATGTGGGTGCCAAGGGGGCCCGCTCCGAAATCGCCCAGATCAAGGTCGCTGCTCCGAAAATGGCGCTCAAGGTAATCGATGACGCTATTCAGGCTTATGGCGGTGCCGGTGTGTCTGCTGACACTCCGCTGGCAGAACTGTACGCTACGGTTCGCACCCTGCGGATCGCGGACGGACCTGACGAGGTTCACAACCGCACGATTGCCCGGCTGGAATACGCGGCAAGAGCGGTTCAAGCCGCGCGCTGAGGTCTAAGGGGGCGGGGGAACATCCTTCGCCCGCCTCGCGTTGCCTATGTAACGGTACACTCGATGTGCCGATTTACAGAGGGAAACGATGCGACCCGCCCCACGCCCCCTTCCGCTCGTCAGCACGGCCCTGCTTTCAAAATATCAAAGGGTTAGAGAACAGACCTTACGTTTGGTCTCAGGTTTTGCGCCGGAAGACCTTGTGGTTCAGTCCATGCCTAATGCCAGTCCGGCAAAGTGGCATCTTGGACATACCAGCTGGTTCTTTGAGGCCATGATACTGGCGCGTGATCCTCGCTATGTTCCGGTAAATCCCCAGCTCCAACTCATATTCAACTCCTATTATGAAGCCTTGGGGAAGCGTGTCGCTCGTGCGGAGCGAGGCCTAATGACGCGCCCGTCGCTTTGCGAAGTCCAGGCTTATCGGGCCGAGATTGACCGGCGAATGTATGACCGGCTGAATGATCCGCTTTCAGAAGCCGAAGAGTATCTGTTCAATCTTGGCCTCAATCACGAGCAGCAGCACCAAGAGCTTCTTGTTCAGGATCTACTGCATCTCTTTTCACGCAATCCCTTACGTCCCGCAGCGTGGCGCGAAGAGCCGCGCACGGCACCTTTGGCTTTGCCTAGAGGGGGTGTCATCGAGATCTCCGAAGGCTTGGTGTCCGTCGGCCATGACAAGGTCGATGGCTTTTCCTTCGACAACGAAATACCGGTTCATCGGCAGTGGTTAAATGCCTACGCCTTGTCGGCCGATCTGGTTTCCAACGGGCAGTGGGCGCGCTTCATTGAAGACGGCGGCTATGAGCGTGCGGAACTTTGGCTGTCTGACGGCTGGGCGCTAGTGCAAACGGAGGGACTGAGAGCGCCCGCATATTGGCGCAGCAGTGGCTCGGGCTGGAAGCAGTTTACCGTCACGGGCGAGGCCGATCTCGACGAAGACGCGCCCGTCCGACACATCAATTATTACGAGGCCGATGCCTTCGCGCGGTGGGCCGGCGGTCGCTTGCCGACCGAGGCCGAATGGGAGCACGCCGCTGCTACACGCGGAGCGGAGTTCTCAAATCTGGATACGGAGGTGTGGCAGTGGACCCAGTCGTCCTACGGCCCGTATCCCGGCTTCCAGCCGACCGAAGGGACTGCCGCCGAGTATAACGGCAAGTTCATGGCCAACCAGATGATCCTGCGCGGCGGAAGCTTCGCGACGCCACGCGATCACCTGCGAACCACCTATCGCAACTTCTATTATCCGCACCAGCGCTGGGCCTTTACCGGTCTGCGACTGGCCTTTGATCGCGCCCAGAATCCGGAGGTGGCATGCAAGCCTTTCGTCGTGAACTAACCGAAGGGCTGGCCGCATCGCCAAAATCGATATCTCCCAAATGGCTGTACGATGCCAAAGGCTCGGAGCTGTTCGAGGACATCACTCGACTGCCCGAATATTATCCGACCCGGCAGGAGAGGGCGTTGTTGCGGCGAGTGGCACCAACGTGGGCTAAGGGTGTCGGCCCCGACGCGACACTGGTCGAACTGGGCTCCGGTGCCAGCGAAAAGACCCGTATCGTGCTGGACGCTTTGCCTGCACTGGCGGCCTATATTCCTTTGGACATCAGCCAGTCGGCGCTTGAAGAGGCCGCCGCGTCTATCCGTGCAGACTATCCCAAGCTGGATGTCCGACCTGTGCTGGGTGACTTCAGCGCATTGCCATCACTACCGGACGATTTGCCGAGCGGCAGGCGCGTAGGGTTTTTCCCCGGTTCGACCTTGGGAAATCTCGAGCGGGACGAGGCCGTCAGGCTGCTCGCATCTTCGCGTCGCATGCTGGGTGAGGATGCGCTGTTTATCCTCGGGGTGGATCTCATCAAGGATCGCGAAACGCTGGAGGCAGCCTATGACGACGCGCAAGGCGTGACGGCGAGGTTCAATCTCAACCTGCTTGAGCGCGCCAACCGAGAGTTAGGCACCGACTTCGAGCTTACGGCATTCCGTCACCGCGCGGTGTGGAACGAGGCGTGCTCGCGTATCGAAATGCATCTGGAAGCCGTGAGGGATACCCAAGTCACGCTGGACGGTATGACCTACGATTTTGCCGGGGGCGAAACGCTGCACACTGAAAGCTCGCGCAAGTTCAGTCGTGACCAGATCGAACAACTGGCATCGGCTTCGGGGTGGAGCGTGCGAGACTGGGCCCAATCCGACGCACCGTCGGTCGCATTGGCTGTGCTGGCCCCGGCGTAAAGACAAAGGGCGGTGCATCGCTGCACCGCCCTTGGATTACTCAGGTTGCCACAGTCTTAGTTGGCACGCGGAGTAGCCGATTGATCCTTGAGATCAGCCTTGTTGCGCGAACCGTGAGAAGCTTCGCCTCCTTTTCGACCGGCTTGTGCGGCCAGAGAACGATCTTGGGAAAAGCTGCGCTTCTCCGAAGGAACGCTTGCACCACCCTTGCGGGCGATTTCACGCTGACGCGCTGGGTCCATCGACGCGAACCCACGTTTGGAAATACCCGAAGGCTTAGCCGGTACTTGGTCGGCCATATGCGAACTCCTTTCGAACTGTAGCACTCACAGAAAGAAGGAGCCGAGCGTAGCTAAGGTTCCGCGACCTTTGTCGCATTTTACAACCTTTGCGGGACCAACATGTTAAGCATCGGAAATAACGAACATTAATTGCTGTTAATCAAGCAAATCCGGACGTGTTATTTGACAATTCATCGCTGTTCAAAGCGGCGTCGCCCACGAAGGGATTTGTGCGCCGCTCCTGCCCGAAGGTCGAGTGGGGGCCGTGGCCGGGGATAAAGGTCACATCGTCCCCTAGCGGCCAGAGTTTCTGGACGATCGACTGCACCAGATCCTGATGGGAGCTTTGGGGGAAATCGGTACGGCCCACCGATCCCTGGAAAAGAACATCCCCGACCTGGGCGAATCGCGCCTCGCGGTTGAAGAAGATCACGTGGCCGGGCGTGTGACCGGGGCAGTGATAGACTTCCCAGCGGGTTTCACCCAATTCCACGGCATCACCGTCAGCAAGCCAGCGGGTCGGAGTGAAGCTGCGGGCGTCCGGCAGCCCCCAGCGCTGGCCCTGTTCTGGAATCATATCGATCCAGAATTTGTCGGCTGTGTGCGGTCCGACGATTTCGACGCCCGACATATCTTGCAGGTCCTGTGCGCCACCGGCGTGGTCCAGATGTCCGTGCGTGATCCAGATCGCTTCCAGCGTCAGTCCGCGGCGCTTGATCTCGGCATAGAGCGCGTCTGCGGATGCGCCGGGATCGATGACTGCGGCCTTCAGGGTTTTGGTGCACCACACGATGGTGCAGTTCTGCTGAAGCGGAGTGACGGGGCTGACGAGAACGCCAATAGGTGCGACTTGCTGGTTCATAAACACTGAAATAGCGCTGCTAGAACATCAAAGAAACCCGCTGCGCGTTGACGTAAGGGTCTTGGATCGACATAAGAGCGGGCTTCGAGGGTACCGCTCCTGTGGGGCGGTCCTTTTGCTTTATTCCACTCGCGCGCCTTTTGGGCGTCGCCCCAGAGCGTCAGATATCCGACCATGCAAGTCGTCGAAAAGTCGAACGAAGGCCTCAGCCGCGTGATCGCGGTGACCATTCCGGTAGCAGAGCTGAACGAAAAGCTTGAAGCCCGTATCAAGGAAGTCGCCCCGCAAATGAAGCTGAAAGGCTTCCGCCCGGGCAAGGTGCCGGCCTCCTACGTGAAGAAGACCTTCGGTCGTGACTTCATGGGCGAAATCATCAACGCCTCGCTGAACGAAACCAGCCAAGGCGCTCTGGACGAACTGAAGGTCCGTCCGGCTGCTCCGGCAGAGATGAAGCTGATCTCGGACATGGACAAGGTCGTCGCAGGCGAAGAAGACCTGTCGTACGAAATGTCGCTGGAAATCATGCCGGAGTTCACCCCGGTTGATCCGAAGACCCTCGAGCTGTCGCGCCCGACCTATGAAGCGTCGGACGAAGACCTCGAAGAAGCTCTCAAGGAACTGGCCTCGCAAGCCAAGTCCTACGAGGACAAGAAGGGCAAGACCGTCAAGGCCGCTGATGGCGACCAACTGACCATCGACTTCGTCGGCAAGATCGATGGCGTCGAGTTCGACGGTGGCGCTGCTACCGACGCTGATCTGGTCATCGGTTCGGGCCGCTTCATCCCGGGCTTCGAAGAGCAGCTCAAGGGTGCCAAGGTCGGCGAAGAGAAGACCATCGAGGTCACCTTCCCGGAAGAATATCAAGCCGCTCACCTGGCTGGTAAGGCCGCAACCTTCGACGTCACCGTCAAGGCTATCAAGGCTGAAACCGAAACCGCCATCGACGACGAGTTCGCCAAGCGCATCGGTCTGGAGTCGCTGGACAAGCTGAAAGAGCTGCTGAAGGCCAACCTGAACCAGCAATACGCTGGCGCAGCCCGCTTCAAGCTGAAGCGCGCTCTGCTGGACGTGCTGGACGCCGGTCACGACTTCCCGCTGCCGCCGAAGATGGTGGAAGCCGAGTTCGAAGGAATCTGGGCTCAGGTGTCGGCCGACAAGGAAGCTGGCAACCTGACTGAAGACGACGCCAAGAAGTCGGAAGACGACCTGAAGGCCGAGTACAAGAAGATCGCAGAGCGCCGCGTGCGTCTGGGCCTCGTGCTCGCTGAAATCGGTCGCCTGAACAACGTCGGCGTGACCGATCAGGAACTGTCGAACGCCATCATGGCCGAAGCCCGCAACTACCCGGGCCAAGAGCGCATGGTTCTGGACTTCTACCGTCAGAACCCGAACGCAGCTGCCCAGCTGCGCGCTCCGATCTATGAAGAGAAGGTCGTCGACCTGATCGTCTCGGTCGCCAAGGTGAAGGACGAAGCCATCACCAAGGAAGAGCTGCTGAAAGACGAAGAAGAAGCCTAATCGGCGGTCCTTCTGATCAGAAGTTTAAAGGGCGGTGCGAAAGCGCCGCCCTTTTTCGTTGCTGAACTATTTTTTGCCGCAATCCATGCATCGATTTAACTAATGGCGCGTACCTAGCGATGTTACGTAAGGACGACCCTTAGGAGTAACGAATGTTTTTTGCCGCCTTGGCTCTCGCGGGAGCACTCACCGCCCAACCGCCGCAGCAGGCTCCGTCGTCGCCGACGCAGGTGGATGACATCGTTGTGGCGGGACGTCCGGTCGGCGAGCAAATCCGTAGCTTCCTTGACGATGTAGCTCTGCCGGACCCGAACCTGCGGGTCGCACGCTTCCATAATAATGTCTGTGTCGGTGCCGTGAATATGCGCGGTGAGATGGCTCAATATGTCGTGGACCGCATTTCGGACGTGGGCGACGCCATTGGTCTGGAGGTTGGCGGTCCGGGCTGCAAACCCAATGTGCTCGTGATTGCGGCGGACGATGGGGCTGCCTTTGCCAGGGGGTTGGTAGACTCGCGTCGCCGCGCCTTCGTACCGGGCGGTTCGGGAATGGTCCGCACCTACGCAGCGCTGGACCGATTCCAAAACACTGATGCAGGCATTCGCTGGTGGCATGTTTCGATGCCGGTCGACGCCCGATCTGGAGCAATCGCGACCCGTTTGCCGGGCGAAGATCCTCCCTTTGTGACCGGCGCGGGTTCGCGCTTGCGCTCGGAGATCCGCAACGACATCAACCGCGTCATCATTATTCTGGACTTCAACAAGCTGCAGGGCCTGAACTCCCGCCAGATCGCGGACTTTGCGGCTATGGTTGCGTTTTCGCAGGTGGACTTGGACTCCGACTTCTCCGGATACGATTCCATTCTGTCCCTTATGTCGGATCGCGAATATGAGGGGATGAGCGAGTGGGACATGGCCTATCTCAAGGCTCTGTACAGTGCCGAGCTCACCGGCGTGTCCAAGACCCAACAGCGTGGCGAGATCGCCGCCCTGATGGAACGTGCCCAGGTCGGCCCGCGCGCCCGTCGCAAGGCGGTCGATGCGGCGGTTGATCCGTCTTAATCGCTTAATCCGCTCATGTGGCCTTGCATCGCCCATAGCGGGTGATGATATCGTGAGAACTAAGGTGGGCGGCTGTGAGTCGCCCCGAGATTCTCGAAAAGGCCCACATGCGCGATCCGATCGACTACATCTCCAACAATCTCGTTCCTATGGTGGTGGAGCAATCCAGCCGTGGTGAACGGGCGTTCGACATCTTCTCGCGCCTGCTGCGTGAACGCATCATCTTCCTGACCGGCCCGTTCGAAGACGGCATGGCTTCGCTGATCTGCGCGCAGTTGCTGTTCCTTGAATCGGAGAACCCGAAGAAGGAAATCAGCATGTATATCAACAGCCCCGGCGGTCAGGTGACCTCGGCGCTGGCGATCTACGACACCATGCAATACATCCGCTCGCCGGTTTCGACTGTGGTGATGGGTATGGCCGCTTCGGCAGGTTCGCTGATCCTGACCGCTGGTGAAGCCGGTCAACGCGTCGCTCTGCCGAACGCTCGCGTGATGGTGCACCAACCGTCGGGTGGCTTCCGTGGTACCGCTTCGGATATCGAGCGTCACGCCGAAGACATTATCGCGACCAAGCGTCGTTTGAACGAAATCTACGTCAAGCACACCGGACGCACCTATGAAGAGGTTGAGCGCACGCTCGACCGTGACCACTTCATGACGGCCGACGAAGCCAAGGCCTGGGGCATCGTGGACCACGTCTATGATCGCCGTATTCAGGCGGACGCGGACGGCGTGAAGGCTCCCTAACGCCTGACGACATGACGACATGACGACATGAGGCGGGGCGGTCCGGATTATCGGGCCGCCCCGAATCATGTTTGCACGTGATTTGAGTATGAGAGCGGGGCAGGGTGATGTGGGATAACGGCTTGAAATACGGACTGGTGACGCGGGTGCTGCATTGGTCCATTGCGGCGCTGCTGGCCTATCAGCTGGGCGGCGTTATCGCTGGTACGGTCTTGGGCGAAACCCCGCTGACCGAGGCGTGGGGCTCGGGGCACAAGGCAACAGGCCTGCTGCTGTTCGTACTCGCCGTGGTTCGCGCTGTGTGGGGACTGGTAAACTTGCGCCAACGACCCGCCTCGCATCGCGGGCTGATCGGCAAGGCTGCCGTCGCCGGTCATCTGGTGCTTTACGGCCTGTTGCTGTTCGTTCCTGCGGTCGCATTGGTTCGCCAATACGGGTCTGGCAGGCCGTTCGAGGCGTTCGGGCTAACGATCATGCAAGGCGGCCCCGACAAGATCGAGTGGATGACCAAGCTGGGTAGCGATTTTCACGGCGAAATGGCGTGGGTGTTGCTTGTGATGATCGCGCTGCACATCGTTATGACGCTGGTGCACCAATTCGTCTGGAAGGATGGCACGCTGAAGCGGATGGCGGGCTGATCCTCCTCGCTGAACATGCTATCAGGCCGCCATGCAGTACACCAATGACACCAAGGGCACGATAGAGGTCGATGGCGACGTCTATCTTTGGGAACTCCGCCGACAGCAGCGTCCGGTGGGCAAGAATGCGTGGGAGGGCATAGCCATCGCCTTCCGCCATCAGGACTATAAGCGCGAGGCTGTGGCCCAGTACCCTGCGCTGTTCCGCCCGAACGGTTCTCCCAATCTGGAGAAGCAGCGCATCGATCTGGACGTGCTGGCCAGCACGGTACGTTCAATCATCGAAGCTGGCTGGGAGCCTGCGTCGCGCGGCAAGACGGTGAACTTCGACGTGGATGCGGACGGCAACTGACCGCCCGCACCGTCGGACAGATCAGGGCTTCCGGGTGAAAACCTGGAAGCCTTTTTCTTCGGCCATGGCGATCATCTGTTCATCGCCGGACGTGTCCCCATAGGCCGCCAGGACGCGCACATCGGGTCCGTAAACGGCGCGGATGCGCTGGACCTTCTGTTCGCGACGGCAGTTCGGTGTGGCAAACCGTCCGGTGACGCGGTCATCGCCATCGAACTCCAGTTGCGTGCCGATAAGGTTTTCCGCACCCAACCGCTCTGCGAATGGCGCGATGGTCGTTTCGGGCGATGCGGTCACGATGACGCGGTGGACACCCTTGGCACCCCATTCTTCCCATTTGGCGAGAGCGTCCGGACGCATAAACTTCTTCCAGACCTCGTCGCGATAGGCCTCGGCCTGAATGGCCAGTGCCTCGCGCTTGATGCCCTTGAGAAACACATCGACCGACGCTGCCTTGATCCGCCCCCGATCGCGGTCACCAAGATAGGCAAGGGCCGCCGGCACCAGCCGGAGCATCCCGCCAAGGTACTTAAGTGGTCCTACCCGCCATTTGAGAAATGCGGTGAAGCTGTCGCGAATCGACAGAGTGCCGTCAAAATCGAACGCGACTATTTCCTTTGGCATTTCGCTTGTGCGAAAAGGGGGCTGGCGCGACGCGTCCACATTACCCATCTGTGACATCCTGCCTGTATTCCCCATAAGTTCCTGCGGAGTGACGTTTCTCGCGTCACGGTACCCAAACGGGCTTGTGGCGGAACCTCTGATGGGTGATTGTTATTTTTTGAAGACTTTGCTGCTTAGATTCTAATGTCTAACATCAAGGTTGTCGCCTTTTCCCCCAATCCCGGTGGAAATGGCGGAGAGTGAGATGGGTCTATGACCAAAGCCGCCGGCACTGACGCCAAAAGCACGCTCTACTGCTCCTTCTGTGGAAAGAGCCAGCATGAGGTCCGCAAACTGATTGCGGGCCCGACCGTGTTCATCTGCGATGAATGCGTCGAGCTGTGCATGGACATCATCCGCGAAGAACAGAAGATCACGCTCAAGACGTCGAAGGACGGGGTGCCAACCCCGAAAGAAATCCGCGACGTTCTGGACGACTATGTGATCGGTCAATCGCACGCCAAGAAGGTGCTGTCGGTTGCCGTACACAACCACTACAAGCGCCTGAACCACGCGGCGAAGAACAACGACGTCGAACTGGCCAAGTCGAACATCATGCTGATCGGTCCGACCGGCTCGGGTAAGACCCTGCTGGCACAGACCCTGGCGCGCATCATCGATGTGCCGTTCACCATGGCGGACGCGACGACGCTGACCGAAGCCGGTTACGTCGGTGAAGATGTCGAGAACATCATTCTGAAGCTGCTTCAGGCGTCGGATTACAACGTTGAACGCGCCCAGCGCGGCATCGTTTACATCGACGAAATCGACAAGATCAGCCGCAAGTCCGACAATCCTTCGATCACCCGCGACGTGTCGGGCGAGGGTGTTCAGCAGGCTCTGCTGAAGATCATGGAAGGCACGGTTGCATCCGTCCCGCCGCAAGGTGGCCGCAAGCATCCGCAGCAGGAATTCCTGCAAGTCGACACGGCCAACATCCTGTTCATCGTCGGCGGCGCGTTCGCCGGCCTGGAGAAGGTGATCTCGGCGCGTGGCGATGGCGTGTCCATCGGCTTCGGTGCCAAGGTCAAGGAAGTCGACGAGCGTCGTACCGGCGAAATCCTCAAGGAAGTCGAGCCCGACGATCTGATGCGTTTCGGACTTATTCCGGAGTTTATCGGTCGTCTGCCGGTCCTGGCTACTCTGGAAGATCTGGACGAAGAAGCGCTGATCAAGATCCTGACTGAGCCGAAGAATGCTCTGGTCAAGCAGTACAAGCGCCTGTTCGACATGGAGAACGTGAACCTGACCTTCACCGACGACGCGCTGTCCGCGGTCGCCAAGAAGGCTATCACCCGCAAGACGGGTGCACGTGGTCTGCGTTCGATCCTGGAAGGTGTTCTGCTGGAAACCATGTTCGACCTGCCGACCTACGAAGGCGTGGAAGAAGTGGTGGTCAATGCCGAGGTTATCGAGGGCCGCGCCCAACCTCTGCTGATCTATTCCGAGTCGAAAAAGAAGAAAGCTGACCCTGCAGCTTGATTTGAACTGATGAGCTAGCGGGCAGGGCGGTCCTTTACGGGGCCGCCCTGTTGCGTTTTTAGCCCATGTTTACCGCTGTAAGCCCGAACTCTGTGGGTCGTTCTGGCGTTAAGCTTGAACCCGCATAATCACGTCCCACATAGTCCATTTGAAAAGCCGCCTGATGGCGGGCCGAGTCGGTAAGCGGAACAGGTTGTTCAAGCGGATCGGCTTTGGCGGGCCGGAGATTCACAAAGGCTCCCGAAAGTAAGCACCATGACCGAGAGCAAAATCCTCCCAGTCCTGCCGTTGAGAGACATCGTCGTCTTTCCGCACATGGTCGTGCCGTTGTTTGTCGGCCGCGAGAAGTCTGTGCGTGCCCTCGACGAGATCATGAAGGGCGAGAAGCAAATCCTGCTCGCGACCCAGAAGAGCTCGACGGAGGACGATCCCGCGACCGATGCCATCTATCCAACGGGCGTTCTGGCGACCGTACTGCAGCTGCTGAAACTTCCCGACGGCACCGTGAAGGTGCTGGTGGAGGGCAAGTCGCGCGCGCGACTGACCAAGTTCACCGACCGTCAGGAATATTACGAAGCCGAAGCTGTCGAAATCGACGACGAGCCGGGCGATGCTTCGCAGTCCGAAGCTCTGCTGCGCGCAGTTATCGAGCAGTTCGAAAACTACGTGAAGCTGAACAAAAAGGTCCCGCCCGAGGCCCTCAGCTCCATTCCGCAAATCGCTGAACCGTCCAAGTTGGCTGACAGCGTGGCGGCTCATCTGGCCGTAAAGATCGCCGAGAAGCAGTCGCTGCTGGAAACCATCAGTGTCACCGAGCGCCTCGAGAAGGTCTACGGCCTGATGGAAGGCGAGATCTCGGTCTTGCAGGTCGAGAAAAAAATCCGCTCGCGCGTGAAGCGCCAGATGGAGAAGACCCAGCGCGAGTACTATCTCAACGAGCAGATGAAGGCGATCCAGCGCGAGCTGGGTGAGACCGACGATGCCCGCGACGAACTGCTGGAGCTGGAAAAGCGCATCGCCAAGACGCGCCTGTCGAAAGAAGCCCGCCTGAAGGCTGATGCGGAGCTGAAGAAGCTGCGCAACATGAGCCCGATGTCGGCGGAATCGACCGTGGTCCGCAACTATCTGGACTGGCTCCTGTCTATCCCGTGGGGCAAGGCCAAGACCAAGGCTATCGACCTGAGCAAGGCCGAGGACATCCTCGAAGCCGATCACTACGGTCTGGAAAAGGTCAAAGAGCGCATCATCGAGTATCTGGCCGTTCAAGCCCGTACCGGTTCGCTTAAGGGCCCGATCCTGTGCCTCGTTGGCCCACCGGGTGTTGGTAAGACCTCGTTGGCGCAATCCATCGCCAAGGCAACGGGCCGTGAATACGTCCGTATGTCGCTGGGCGGCGTGCGTGACGAGGCCGAGATCCGCGGTCACCGCCGAACCTACATCGGCTCCATGCCGGGCAAGATCATCCAGTCGATGAAGAAGGCTAAGACCACCAACGCCTTCGTGCTGCTGGACGAGATCGACAAGCTGGGCGCAGACTGGCGCGGTGACCCGTCGTCGGCCCTGCTCGAAGTGCTGGATCCGGCACAGAACTCGACCTTCGGCGACCACTACCTGGAAGTCGACTACGACCTGTCGCAGGTCATGTTCGTCACTACGGCGAACAGCCTGAACATGCCGCAGCCGCTGCTGGACCGCATGGAGATCATCCGTGTCTCGGGCTACACCGAAGACGAAAAGGTCGAGATCGCCAAACGCCACGTGCTGCCGAAGCAGCTCAAGGATCACGGCCTCAAGGACGGTGAACTGATCGTTCCGGAGCAGACCATTCGCGACCTCATCCGCTACTACACCCGCGAAGCCGGTGTACGTTCGCTGGAGCGCGCGCTGGGTGGTCTGGCACGCAAGGCGGTCCGCGAGATGGCCAAGACCGGCGTGAAGTCCATCACGGTCGACGAAGCCAAGCTGGCCGAGTATGCGGGCGTGAAGAAGTTCCGCTATGGCGAAACCGAAGCCGAAGATCAGGTGGGTATTGTAACCGGCTTGGCCTGGACCGAGTTCGGCGGCGACATCCTCACGATCGAGGCGCTGAAGATGCCGGGTCGCGGTCGTATGACTGTCACGGGCAACCTGAAGGAAGTGATGAAGGAGTCGATCTCGGCTGCTGCATCCTATGTCCGTAGCCGCGCCCTCAGCATCGGCGTGAAGCCACCTGTCTTCGAGAAGACCGACATCCACGTGCACGTGCCGGACGGTGCGACGCCCAAGGATGGTCCGTCGGCTGGTGTCGCTATGACCGTGGCCATGGTTTCTGTTCTGACCGGCATACCGATCCGCAAGGATATCGCGATGACGGGCGAGATCACTCTGCGTGGTCGCGTGACCGCTATCGGCGGGCTGAAGGAGAAGCTGTTGGCGGCTCTGCGCTCCGGCGTGAAGACGGTGCTGATCCCTCAGGAGAACGAGAAGGACCTTGAGGATGTGCCGGAAAACGTGAAGGCCGCGCTGGAGATCGTTCCGATTTCAACTGCGGACGAAGCTTTGAAGTGGGCCCTGACCGGCACCCCGCAAGCCGTTGAATGGGACGAGGAGGCAGAGCCTCTCAATCCTGCGCCTGCCGCCGCTGGCCAAGCGGGCGGCGCATCGATCAGCCACTGATCGAGTTTAAGCTAAAAGATGCGGTCCGGTTATCCGGGCCGCATTTTTTATTGGAAATATTACGCCAGCTAACTGGCACGAGGGGAGGGATAACTCATGAGCAAAAGCGAGCTGATCGGTCGGATGGCTGAGGCGGCGGGAATCACCCGCGAGCAGGCAAAATTGGCGCTGGAAGCGTTTACCGATCACGTCGGCCAGACGCTAAAAGACGGAAGAGACTTAAGAATCGTCGGTTTTGGAAGTTTTTCTGTTTCCGAGCGCGCAGCCGGAAAAGCCCGTAATCCAAGGACTGGAGAGGTTGTTGAGCGCCCCGCATCGCGCAATGCACGCTTCAGAAGTGGAGAAGGATTAAAAAGCCTCTTGAACGGATGAGCGATAGGAGGCAAAGAAGCGCTCCGCAGCGGCTTCGGCCACTCAGGAAATCGGGCGGCTAGCTCAGCTGGTCAGAGCACCTCGTTTACACCGAGGGGGTCGGGGGTTCGAACCCCTCGCCGCCCACCATTCCTTCAAGTTACGAAAAAAGGGCGTGATCTTCGTGATCACGCCCTTTTTTTTTGCCTAGAGCCGAACGTCGACAGCCCCGCCGGATTCCGGCGTAGTACCGCTCATATTGGCCTTGGCGATTTCGAAGGCAAACTTCAGCAATCCGCCATCCGATACCCAGATACGACCATCAGCGCCGTCGAAGCGGAGAAGGGTCAGATGGGGATCTTCTTTGCCTTCTGGGTACCATGCCGCAACAACCGGGTTCCAATGGCGGTCGATGATGGCTTGATCTCGCGGTGCTACGGTGAGGTTGCCGCGAAGGCTGGCCCAGATTTTCTGGTCTTTGGACCCGTATTCAAAGCAGGCCGCTGCGCCTGACGCCGCATCGCGCGCCAGTTCGACGTCATCGCGCGTGAAGAACCAGATGGAGTTGCTGCCTTCTTCCTGGAAGGCGGTCATCGGCTGGCTCAGATAGCCCGGCTGATCCAACCCCAGCATTCCGGTGTTGCTGGATTTCAGGGCTTTCCAGAATGCGTCTTGGGCTTCGGCAGGGGTGAGCTGTTTATCCGACATAGGCGTACTCCCGGGGTTGTTGACCCGGGAGGAACGGGCATAAGCCTCCCGCCGTTCCGCCAATGACGACTATCACACGGTAACGTCAGGCACCGGTAGAGACGAAACCTACAGCGCGCACCGGATGATCAGACAGATCGCGAATGATGGCAGCAGTTGCGCGGACCTGACGGATTTTGCGGGCGTCATCGACCACGCGGAAATCGACGGCGTACTCACCCTTTTGGTCAAATGCGTTTTCACGCGCGTGCCAATGGCTGCGGATACGTTCGACGTCGTCCGGATGCACGTAACCGAGGAACTGGGCCATCGAGTTGATCCCCACGGACGAGGAGATGCCCATGACCTTGTACCAGACGTCATTGCAGTGCACCCGGCCGGAGCGCAGGTCGATATCCCAGATCCCCAGTCCAGCGGCTTCGGCTGCCTTGGCCAGACGTTCCTCGCTCTGGCGGGTGGCCTCTTGAGAGCCGTGGCTGCAGGTGACGTCACGCGAAACGCAGAGTGCAGCAATAACGTGGCCGCTGCCATCCCGGTACGGCGTCAGAATGTGGTGCCATGTCTGCGGTTCTTCACCGGGGAACTGGCTGTGGTTCGAAAACTGGGTCGCTTCGCCGGCAAGCACCTGTTCAAGGATTTGCTCGACCTTGGGTCCCGCAGCGGGGGGCAGCAGGTCGACCCACTTCATACCCAGTTGCTGGGTCGGGGAGACCTTGAGCACACGACGGCCGGCTTCGTTCAGAAACAACAGACGGCCCGACGGGTCGACCACCTTCACGCAGTCCTCGAACATGTCCAGCATGCTGCGATAGAAGTCGGGGCGGGCCGCGGACGTTGTCTCGGGACGCAGGTCCGAGATGTCGGTCATGGTGCAGACCTGAATATCGTGGTCCAGAGCGGCAGAGGCGGCCAGCGACGGGCGGACGAGTGAACCGTCCTGGAGCAGGATGTCACGGCCAACGTCGGGCCCAATGCTGCGCAGGCCGATATCAACGCTCCAAGCCTTGTTGGAGGCCAGAACAACGCCGGCTTTGTCTACCAAGGCCATCGGTAGCGGAGAGACTTCCAGCCATGCGGGATCGTCCGCCGTCAGCGGGGCGGCGGTCTGTGCAAACAAATTCAGCTTACTAAGGAACTTGGCCATGCCGAGATTACACCCATCTTCTGCGGGCTTAATGCCAAGGCTTGCGACCAATGATAACTAGGTAAGACGTAAACAATTCTAACATTTGGCAACAGCTCGCAACCTTTTACGAGGTTTCGCCAATGGTTAAGCTTCTTTCGGTCCTAGATATCAAGCTTTGCTATAATTTGTTTCCAACCGCTCGTTATCGGATGAAATGAGGGACGAAACGCGAGGTATTGCGCGTGATCTTGCCCGTATCCTCACGAAGGCCGACGCCTACTGCCTCCGCACCGACGACCCACGAGCCGACAATGACGTACTGGCCCGAAAACCTCGGGGCAGGGTGAAGAGCTTGAATAATATGGCGTCCCTTGCCGTATCCCGCGTCCTGAATGCCGCCGCTGATTCCGTGCTCGACCAGTTCGACGTTGGCCCCTTCGCGCGAGAAGAATGGCTTGCGGGCATAGTTCCCGCTCAGGTTTGTTACGCTCGGATTACGCTCGAAATAGGCTTCGAGCAGGTTGGGGTGGCCGGGATGACGCTCCCACAATAGGGGCAGGATGGCCTTGTTGGAGAGGATACTCTTCCACGCCGGTTCCAGCATCTTCGTCCCGCTCGCGGGCAAATTCTGTGCCCAGCGATCGCGCAGCATGTCCTCCCACGGGTATAGCTTGAATAGGTTGGTGATGGTCCGGTCTTCGATGTCGACAAACAGGCCTGCGCCATCAATCCCAATCTGGTCGATAGCAACGAACTTCGGCTTCAGGTCTGCTTGGACAGCAAGGTCCTCAAGGAAGAGGACGGTCTGCCGGTCCTCTACAAACTCTGCGTCGGAGGCGAAATGGATCGGCGTCAGCGGCGGGACGATCTCTTTGAAACGCGAGACCAGCTTTTCATGGAGACTGTTGAACTGGTCGGCATGGGCGGGCAGGACGCCGTTCGCGATCTGCTCTTCCAGCCAGAGCCATTGAAAAACCGCTGTCTCAAAGATGCTGGTCGGAGTGTCCGCGTTGTATTCGTACATTTTCGCCGGAGACTTGCCGTCATAGGCGAAATCGAAGCGGCCGTAGAGCGATGGTTCGCCGGCGTGCCAGCTGTTGGCCACGTAATCCCGCATCGGTTCGGGGATATCGACGGCTTCCATCAACTCTTCGGATTCCACGACCTCATCGACGAGGTCGAGACACATGGCGTGCAGCGTTTCGGTGGGCGCTTCGATGTCGTCTTCGACCTCGGCCATTGAAAACGCGTAGGCGACCGACTCGTCCCAGTACGGGAGGCCGTTATCGTGGTGCCAGGTGAAGCCGACAGCTTTCGCTTTTGCTTGCCAATCCCAACGGGGCGCAAAATTCAAACGTTCCATAATAGGCCTTGGCTAGGTACAAACTGATCGCTGATAGTTCACTTACTGGATTCTGTCCCTCTGGGGCAGTTGTCCAGTTGCCGCGACGCCGCAGCTTGAGAGACGCATATGACCACTCGCCCCGAGACGCATAACGCCCTGCGCCGCATGAAGCGCTCCCGCATTCTGCATCTCAGCAGCCTGATGGCGACCGCCAGCTTCACGCTCGCTGCTTGTGGGTCGCCGCCGCAACAGGTTGCTGCCGCACCTGAAGGCGAATGGGACACCCGCGCCGAGGGTGCGTTCCGCACGGTTGAAGAGTGCAAGACCTCGGGCACCGCTACAGCCGCCGAATGTGATGCTGCCTATCAGGCGGCTTCTACCGAGGCCGCGGCCAATGCGCCAAAGTTTGCATCGAAGGTGGATTGCGAACAGGCGTCGGGCGTTGGCCAGTGCGAGGAGCGTGTTCAGGCGAACGGCAGTTCGGTATTTATGCCGATGCTTGCAGGCTTCCTGCTTGGGCGCATGCTGTCGAATGGAACGCGGGCGGCACCGTCTGCCTTGTTCCGTCAGAACGGCGACCTGCGCACGGCTAATGGCACCTTTGCAGGTCGCACCACCACGACGCAGCGCGCTGAACAAAAGACGGGTGACTCGCGCGCCGTTGCACGCGGTGGCTTTGGCGGCAGCCGTGGCGGTTACGGCGGCTAAGCTTTTCACAAGTTTCGAAACATTTGTCCCCCGCATGGCTCGCCGTGCGGGGATTTTCTTTGCCTCGGAAATGCCCAGCTTAGGACATTTTGCAACGTCTCGGTCTGGCACACGCTCTTAATGCGGGGCTGTGCATATGGCGGCCCCGAATGTGTTTGAAGGTGCAAGCCGCAAATCGCCGGAGTGCTGGGAATGGCAGACGATTACGCCAACGGTCGGGAGCTGGAGATCGCACCGCCGTTGGAAGCTATTGAGAGGGGTGTCAGTCTCTTTCTGGATTTGGATGGGGTCTTGGCGAATATCGAGCCCACTCCTGATGAAGTGGTTCCCCATAAAGAGCGGACCGAACGTCTGACCCGCTTGCAGAAGATGCTCGAAGGCAGGGTAGCGATCCTGAGTGGTCGAACGATCGAAGACGTTGATCGGATTACCGAAAAATCGATCGCACTGGTGGCCGGTGTACATGGCCTACAGTCCAGAGGTTTCGAGGCAGAAGAAAGCGAGCCTGGCGAAAAAGACCGCGTCGGCTTGGCGCTCGCGGCGGCCAAGGATTTTTCGCGGTCCTATCCTCTATTGCTGATTGAAAACAAGGATGTCGCCGTTGCTATCCATTACCGCGACACTCCAAACTCGGCCTCTGCCGTCAAAGAGTTCGCGGACAAGATTGCGCGCACCTTCGGCCTCGTTCGACAGAGCGGGCATTTCGTTGAAGAGGTGCGGCTGGGCGGTCCTAACAAGGGTGACGCGCTTCGTCGCTTCATGACCCTCCCAAAGTTTAAGGCAACCCGTCCCATCATGATTGGCGATGACCGGACCGACGAGGATGGGTTTGAGGCTGCCGATGAGCTGGGCGGCTTTGGCATCCGGGTTAACCCGCAAGGTCCGACGCTGGCGCGCTATCGTCTCGATAATACCGAGCACGTGGCCGCATGGCTCGATGCCTTTTTGGACAGAAAGTGAGGTCCGGCGTGGGGAGGCTTATCGTCGTATCTAATAGGGTTCAGGCTCCCAAGGATGCGTCGGACAGCTCCGTCGGGGGCTTGGCTATGGCACTGGCCGCTGCGCTTCGTGCTTATGACGGCTTCTGGTTCGGTTGGTCCGGCGAGACGACCGAGGAATTCGACGGCCAGATGAATGTGGAAGAGCGGGGCGGGGTGACCATCAAGACCATCCCGCTGGAAGCACAGGACGTCGATGAATATTACAACGGCTATGCCAACAAGACCCTGTGGCCGCTGTTCCATCACCGGATCGACCTGACTGCCTACGAGCGCTCATACAGTCATGGGTATGAACGGACGAACAAGCGTTTTGCCGAAGTTCTGGAACCCATGCTCGAGCCAGACGACGTGGTCTGGATCCATGATTATCATCTGATCCCGCTGGCTAGTTATCTTCGTAAACTGGGGGTGCGAAACCGTATTGGCTTCTTCCTTCACACCCCGTGGCCGGCACGGCAATTGCTCGTCACCTTGCCGCATCATGGCCAGATGGTCCGGGCGATGGGGGCCTATGACCTTATCGGATTCCACACCGAAGAATGGCGCGGCCTGTTCTGCGATTATCTGATTGAGCAGGCGCAGGGCAAGCGGCTGGATTCCGACACGGTGGCTGCGTCCGGCGAAATCTATCGCACAGGGGTATTCCCGATCGGGATCGACGTAGAGGGCTTCGTTGAGGGCAGCCACTCGGAACTCGCTATGCGCACCCTCAAGCGCATGAACAAGTCTGGCGATGGCCGATCCATGATGGTGGGTGTCGACAGGCTTGATTACTCCAAGGGCATTGAAGAGCGGCTCTCGGGCTTTGAGCAGTTTCTGACGGACCACGAGGAGTGGCGAAAGCGTGTGTTCTTGTTGCAGGTCACGCCGTTGTCACGCGATACGGTCGATAGCTATCAGGACATTCGCGAACGGCTTGAAGGTCTGGCTGGACGCGTGAACGGTCAGTTCGCGGATATGGACTGGCAGCCGATCCGCTATTTGAACCGGACCTATCGGCGCGACCAGTTGGCCGGCATATACCGCGCCTCCCGCGTCGGGCTGGTTACGGCGCTTCGGGACGGAATGAATCTGGTGGCCAAGGAGTATGTGGCTGCGCAGAACCCTGATGACCCGGGGGTGCTGATCCTGTCACGCTTTACCGGTGCAGCCGAGCAAATGACTGCGGCGCTGCTGGTAAATCCCTATGCGCGCGAGGAATTGGCCGATGCCATCTATCGTGCGCTGGAGATGCCGTTGGAAGAGCGGATAGAGCGGTGGCAAAGTTTAATGGATGTCGTTCGGCACACGGACATCGCGATCTGGCGCGACACCTTCGTCAGCGAGTTGCAGGCAACCGCCGTGACGCCCCCAAGGTTCGCAGCTTCGGTGCACTGACGGCCTGAGTGACTGGGGGCGGCCTTGCGGCTGCCCCCCACTTTGTCTGATTAGAAGCGGACGCGAACGCCGCCGAAAACGCCGCGGTCTGCGGTACCAAAGTTCTGGAACATCTCGTACTGCTCGTCGAAGAGGTTTTCGACACGGCCGTAGATCTCGAGCTTGTCGTTGATCGGGTAGGAAGCCCGAAGATCAACCAAGGTGTAGGCCTCCAGCACGCCGGTGTTCGTCGCATTGGTGAACGTCTCACCCGAATAGCGCACGGCGACACCGGCCTTCAGACCGTTGGCGAATGCGTAATCAGCGGACAGATTGCCCATGTGCTCCGGACGGTAGGTCAGTCGCTTGCCCTCGGCCGAGCCCGAAGCGTTGATCGCATCGGTCCACGTGTAGTTTGCGGCCACGCGCAGAGAAGAGGTCAGGTCGATCGAGCCTGCAACTTCTACGCCCTGGGCCTCGGTACGCTGGATGTTGGCGTAGTAGCCCCAGCGCGACGTGCCGTTGACGAGGCACAGAGGATCGGTCGTTCCGAACGCACAGCTATTATAGCGGATTTCGTTGTCGGCCTTGCGGTTGAAATAGGTGACCGCAACAACGGCTTTGTCCGACAGCTTGTGCTGTGCCCCGAGTTCCCAGGACTCGAACTCTTCGGCCTGTAGGGTGAGATTGCCGTAGTCGCTGTAAAGCTCGTAGAGGCCCGGTGTACGGAAGCCTTGGCCCCAGCTTGCGCGGACAACGGTTGCACCGTCATTCAGCGTCAATGCAGCGGCCACGGAGCCTAGCGCATTATCGCCATACTGTTCGTGGTCGTCATAACGCAGACCGGCGGTGATGTTCAGTTGCGGTATGATCGCCCACTGGACTTGAGTGTAGGCGCTGTCCAGATCGGCGCGCCCCGACCCGTAAGCGGGCTTATCGTTACTGTCGGATGGTGAGCGCGATCGCATTTCCGAACGCTCTGTTTCCACTCCAAAGGTCGCTGTCAGGTCGCTCGTAAAGGCGAAGATGCCCTGATAGTCCCAACGGATATTTTGGCCGTCAGACTCAAAGGTCGTCGGCTCGATGATCCGGTCAGGGTTCAGCGTGCGGCGCTTGGTATCGGTGTAGGCAAAGCCGATGCGGTTGCGCAGCCGGTTCTCGAAAAGGTCGAAATTTAAACCGGCGTAGGTGATCAGGTCCTCGGTATTGCCATACTCGCGGCTGTCACCGTTGTAGGCGTCATAATCGTTCGTGCCATCGGACCAGACAGAGCGTAGATCAACCGACACATTGTCCGAGACCTTGTAGTTCAGTCGGCCGGAGAGGTTCGTCTGGCGGTAACCATCGTCCTCGGTGCCCGAAGAATAGGCCGAATAGCCATCGGTATCGAAGCGATTGGCGGCAAGACGCCAGCTCAGGCGGTCGCCGGCACCGCCGATAGCTCCACGGAAATGGCGGGTGCCGCGTGAACCGGCTTCTGCGCTGAGGTTACCCTGAAGAGAGGCGGTCGGTTCAGCGGTGACGATGTTGACTACGCCGCCAATGGCCTGACTGCCCCACAGGGTGGACTGGGCACCGCGAAGAATCTCGATCCGTCCGAAATCACCAACCATAAGGGTTCCGAAGTTCACGCCGCCTTGGGTGGAAGCGGGATCGTTCATCTTCACACCGTCGATCAGTACGACTGTGTGATGGCCTTCGGCACCGCGAATATTGACCGAGGCTGCGGAACCCAGATTGCCGCTGCGGGTAAAGCTGACACCGGGGGTGCGAGCCAGTTCGTCGGCCACAGTGGCGGCTTGGGCATTATCCAGCGCCGCACGGGTCAGGATCGTTACCGAAGCGCCGACCTTGTCGAGCGCCTGAGCGGATCGGTTTGCCGTGACCACAATGTCGGGCAGGGCAGTAGAGGCGGTGTGGTCCGCGACCGATGGCGCAGCGGCTTGCTGGTCCATCTCGGTGGCAAACGCTTGCGACGACAGAAGTAGTGCTAGGCCCGCAGTCGGGAAAAAGAGCCTGTTCAATGTGACATCCCCACATGGATGCGAACATGGACGACGCCGTGCGCTGTTTAGACACACGAGTTCGCCCGCTGGTCGCGGTTGAAAACGATGTCGTCACACGAGTTACCTCGACCACCTGGCTATTCCCGGCCACGCGGAGAACGACGGCGACAGGTAGGTCTCCTGGCTTGCGGATCACCGCCGTTGCACGTCGCCTTCCCAGCGGCTGTCAGGCCGTGGCCTTCGAGCTTCCAGTGGCGTTTGACGTGCGGGCTAACCGCTTACAGTTGCGGGAACAGCCGGAGCTTGAGACTCCGTTCCCTTTTAATCCCCGAGCGGGGAACCTGACGCACTTGGGGCAGTAGGACTGTGTCTGGCACAGGTCAACCAGGAATTTCAGGCTGGGAATGCGGATAACATGGTCGGGCTATGTCCATTGACGAAGGAGGACGGGTTAGCCAGAACGATCATCGGTTGTAGGGGAGCACACCAGCATGCACCGTCTCGTTATCATTGCCCTGATCACAACGGGCGCGGTTGTCGTCGGCTGTACAGACAGCAAACGTGCAACGATGAGCGCGGAATTCAGCGATCAGCCAGCGGACATCACTTGCTGGTCCTACGGGACGGAAACCTACAACGGACGTTCTACGGGCCGGGTCACCCGCCGCGACGCAGCCACCACTTTTGTTGACGCCGCGAATGGCCGTCTCACCGCTATCGAGGGCGACTGCCGTATCGTCTATCTGCCCAAGACGAACTGAGCGAAGGGAAGGTTCAGGTCGGCTGGGCGGCCGTTTGAGCAATCGGCATATGGACGACGAAACAACTGCCGTGACCGGGTCCGTCGCTGAACACTTCGATGCGGCCCTGGTGCATTACGACCAGTTGTTTCACAAGGGCTAGACCGATGCCCAGCCCGTCGCGAGCCCGATCATCAGGCCCTTTCGACTGGGCGAACAGTTCGAAGATGTGGTCGCGCACTTCGAGCGGAATGCCGATGCCATTATCCTTGACCGAAATCCGGACCTGATTACCGGTAACGCTCGCAACCAGATGAACTTGGCCTTGCGTCGGCGTGTATTTGGCAGCGTTGGTCAGAAGGTTGCTGACAATCTGGGACAACCGAGTGAAGTCGCCGCTCAGCCAGCAAATATCGTCGGGCACTTCGACCGTCAGGGTGTGATCGCCGGCCTGCATCTTTGGCATAGCGATATCCACAGCCGACTGGATCACGTCCTGGAGGCTCACTTTTTGCTGTTTCAGTGAAATCTTGCCCTGATCGATACGGGCAACGTCCAGAAGGTCCTCGACGAGGCGCGACAGGTGCTGAGATTGAACTCTCATGCGCTTGCGAAGAGCAGCATGGCGCTCCGGGTCATTGGTCTTGTCCATCAGCTGGAAGCCAGCATTCAGGGCCATGATCGGGTTTCGGAGTTCGTGACCGAGAACAGCGATGAACTCGTTCTTGCGGCGATCTGCGATGCGCAGCGCATTGGCGTAGGCTTCCAGCTCATCGCGCTGGGCGAGGATTTTGAGCTTGCTGCGGTACAGGTCAATAAAGACACGCGCCTTGCTGCGCAGAATATCCGCCTCGATCGGCTTTTGGATGAAGTCCACGGCCCCGGCTTCATAGCCGCGGAAACGGCGCTGAACGTCCGCACTGCCTGCCGTCAGGAAGATAAGAGGGATGTCGCGGGCATTCACATTGCCTCGCATGAACTCGGCAAGTTGGAACCCGTCCATGGTTGGCATCTGCACATCGAGCAGCGCCAAGGCGACGTCATGGACCAACAGCAGTTCCAGCGCCTCTTCGCCGGACCGTGCCTTCAGACACGTCACATCCTCGCTGGCCAGCAAGGCTTCCAAAGCGATGAGGTTTTCCTGGAGGTCGTCCACCAGGAGGATGTTGATCGGCTGATCGACGGTGCTCATTGGATTGCAATCGCTTTTAACTGGTCGACGATGCCCTGAAGCGTCTCAATGCGCGCCGTCGGGCAAAACTTTAAGCCCGCATCGGGCATGGCACGGACACTGGCTGTGACCGGATTTTCTACGATGACATGACCGCCTGCCGCGGCCACAGCGGCTAATCCGCGCGCCCCGTCGTCGTTAGCCCCCGTCATCAGAACGGCCAGAAGGCGCTCTCCGTAGGTATCGGACGCGGTCTCGAACAGGACGTCGATGGAGGGTCTCGAGAAGTTCACCCATTCATCAGAAGACAGAGCAAGATCGCCGTTGGCTTCGACCAGAAGGTGATAATCAGACGGTGCGAAATAGACGACGCCAGGCAAAGCGGTCTCTTTGTCCTCGGCTTCTTTGACCGCGATTTTGCATTTGCTGGCGAAAAGCGGTGCCAACACATTGCTGCGGTCAGCCGGTATATGAACCACGACAAACACCGGAACAGGCAGACTGGCCGGCAGCGCGGGCAATACCTCGAGAAGTGCCTGCACCCCGCCCGCGGACGTGCCGATGGCAATGGCCTCTATGCCGTTCATCCGTCCTTCCTCCGGTAGATTTTCTCCTGAGGGACGAAATCGGTGAAAGCGTCGACGTGGCGCGAAAAACGAAGCGTCTCTTTTGACCCGATCCCGAGGAAGCCCTGCCGGCTAAGCGAGTCCTTGAACAGTCCGACCGCACGGTCCTGTAACGCACGGTCGAAATAAATCATGACGTTCCGGCAGGAGATCAACTGCATCTCGCCGAATACCGCATCCGAGACGAGGCTGTGGTCCGAGAAAACGACATTCGCACGCAGGCTGCTGTCGAAGACGGCCCGTCCGTAATCGGCGGTGTAATAGTCTGATAGCGACGAGCGACCGCCAGACTTCTGATGGTTTTCGGTGAACTTGCGGATGCGATCCAGCGGGTAGATACCCGCCTTGGCCGCCGCCAGCGCATGGGGGTTGATGTCGGTCGCGTAGAAGAGCGTGCGATCCAGCAGGCCTTCCTCCTTAAAGAGGATGGCCATCGAGTAAACCTCTTCCCCTGTGCTGCAGCCTGCGATCCAGACCTTGAGCGAAGGATAGGTTTTCAGGTGCGGCAACACCTGTTCCCGAAGCGCGCGGAAATAGGTCGGATCGCGGAACATTTCGCTGACCTGTACGGTCAGGAAGCTCAGCATATGACCCATCATGGCCGGATCGTGCAGAATGCGTTCCTGTAAGGCGGTGATGTTCGGCACGCCGAAGTGGATGCGCGCTTGCATCAGCCGCCGCTTGATCGAAGCGCGGGCATAGTGACGGAAGTCATAGTGGTAACGAAGGAACACGGCCTCCAGCAGAAGCTGGACTTCGATATCCTCGATGGAAGGCTGATGGGCAGGGCTCAACGCGGCATCCACACACGTACAAGCGAGAGCAGTTTGTCGACGTCCAGCGGCTTGGCCATATAGTCATTGGCACCGGCAGCCATGCATCGTTCCTGATCGTCGGGCATAGCCTTGGCCGTCAGCATCAACACTGGGAGATTCTTCCAGCGTTCATCCTTGCGGATTTCCTGCGTCGCGGTCAGGCCGTCCATGACCGGCATCATCACATCCATGAGGACCAGATCGATACGCTTGGACGGATCGGTCGCCGACTTTTCGAGGGCGTCGAGAGCTTCCTTGCCGTTGCGGGCGATCTCGATACGCGCCCCGCGCGGCTCCAGCACATTGGTCAGCGAATAGACGTTGCGCACATCATCTTCGACGATGAGGATTCGGCGATCTTCAAGCACAGCGTCGCGGTTCCGGGCCTGCCGGATCATCTTCTGCTGCTCGGGCGGCAGCTCGGACACGACCTGGTGCAGGAACAGCGAGACTTCGTCGAGCAGGCGCTCGGGCGACTTTGCGCCCTTGATGATGATCGAACTGGAATAGCGACGCAGCTGTTGCTCGTAGTCGGGCGACAGATCCTGACCGGTGTAAACAATCACCGGCGGGAAGGCGTAGGCACCCTCGCGGCTGAGAGTTTCCAGCAGGGAGAAGCCCGAGGCGTCGGGCAAGGTGAGGTCCAGAACCATACAGTCGAAGGTCTGGGTCTTGACTTGTTCCAGACATTCGGCGGCGGTACCGACACCCACCGTTTCGACGTCGCCGGAAGCCAAGAGGCGGCTGACGGCATCACGTTGCACCAGATCATCTTCGACGATCAGTACGCGTCGGACCGAGCGGGTCAGCTTTTCTTCGAGAGATTCAAGGACCTGAACCAAATCCTCGCGCTTCACCGGCTTGACCAAATAGCCAATCGCGCCGAGCGACAGGGCGGTCTGGCTGTGGTCCTCGCCGGAGACGACGTGGATCGGGATGTGACGGGTGGCATCGTCGCGCTTCAACACGTCGAGCACTGTAAGGCCTGATTGATCCGGCAGACCGACGTCCAGCACAACGGCGCTGGGCTGATAACGCTTGGCCAGACGCACGGCTTCTTCAGCCGTTCCTGCCACCAGGACCTGGAAGCCCAGTTCGCGGGACAGATCGCGGACAATAGATGCAAATCGCGCGTCATCCTCGACCACCAGCAGTACCCGGTGGGTCGAAGTGAGGTGATCGCGGTCGTCATCGACCGAGCGGGCAGCCGGACGGACCGGTTCTTTAGACAGCTCAGGAGCTGGTGCCAGTGAAGCGCGGGGCGGGGCACTGACGGGCGCGGGGAGGGCCTCGCGCGCGGTAACGCGGTCGGCTTCATAGATGCGCGGGATGATCAGGGTGAAGGTGCTGCCCTTGCCCGGCTTACTGTCCAGAGTGATGCGCCCGCCGAGCAGGCGCGCCAGTTCTCTGGAGATGGACAGGCCAAGGCCGGTACCACCGTATTTGCGGCTGATCGTGCCATCGGCCTGACGGAAGGCGTCGAATACAGCGGCCTGCTGTTCGGGCGAGATACCGATGCCGGTGTCGGATACGGCGAAAGCTATCTCGTCCGCGCCCACGCTCTCGAGAGACAGTTTGACCGTGCCGGCCTCTGTGAATTTGAACGCGTTCGAGAGCAGGTTTTTGATGATCTGCTCCAGACGCTGGCGGTCCGTTTCCAGATCACCCGCGCCTGCCGACGCGGTGTCGATCTCGAAGGTCAGACCGCGCTCGTCCGCCACGGGCTGGAACATCTGGCGAATGTCGCCGCTGAGGCGCTGGACCGAGACAGCTTCGGGGCGGGCCTGAATGTGACCGGCCTCGATCTTCGACAGGTCCAGAATGTCGTTGATCAGGTCAAGAAGGTCATTGCCCGACGACTGGATCGTGCGGGCATAGTTGACCTGTTGTTCGGTCAGATTGTTGTCGTTGTTGTCCGCCAGCAGTTTGGACAGGATCAGCAACGAGTTCAGCGGCGTGCGCAACTCGTGCGACATATTGGCGAGGAAGTCGGATTTGTACTGGCTGGCCTGTTCGAGTTCGCGGGCCTTGAGCGTCAGTTCAGCGCCGCTGCGTTCGAGATCGTCGCGCTGGGTTTCCAGCATCTGCGCTTGTTCTTCGAGCTGGCTGTTGGTCTGCTCCAACTCGGCCTGCTGCTGTTCCAGACGGACTTGCGATTCCTTAAGCGCACGCCCTTGTTCCTCCAACTCCTCGTTGGAGACGCGCAATTCTTCGCTCTGGACCTGTAGTTCTTCGGCTTGACGTTGGGTTTCTTCCAACATGTCCTGCAGACGGGCGCGATAACGCGCAGATCGGAGTGCAGCACCGATGGCCGACGCAGACTCGTTCATGAGCGCACGTGCTGGCTCGTCGACCGCCTGTAAGAAGCCAAGTTCCAGCACCACGTTGACGGAACCGTCCGCCTTGCCCGGCGCGATGAGCAGATGGCGCGGATTATCACGCCCAAGCGCCGAACCGATTGTGAGATAGCCGTCCGGCACGTCGTTCAGGATAAGGCATTCACCTTCGTCGGCCACCCGTCCCAAGAGGCCCTCGGAAGTGAGGAAGTGAGTGGGTACGTCGCCATCCGCGGGGACGCCGGTCATGGCCACGCGACGGAAGCGGTTGTCCTCGCCCTTGAACAGTGCGCCTGCATGGGCACCAGTATAACGTGTCAGGAAACTGAGAACATTCTGAGCGAGTTGCTCCAGGGTCTGGTCGCCCAGCATAGCGTTCGCCAGCCCGACCTGACCCTGATGTAGCCATTCCTGACGCGCCCGCTCGCGCACGCTGCGGCGGATCAACAGGAAGACGACAATAGTCAAGAAAGCACCAAAGAGGCCGGAGAGAACGCCGCTGAAGATTGCCGTTCGGGCAGCGGCTTCCATCTGACGGATACGCTCCTGGCGGACCCGTTGTTCCTCGACCTGCATCTGGTTGACGAGGGCGCGGATGGCGTCCATTTCGCCTTTGCCGCGGTTGGAGGTTAGCCGCTCAATCGCGCCCTGCATCCCGTTCTCGCGACGGGCCTGAAGGGCGGTTTCCAGCTCGGCCATACGGGTCGAAACGTGGGTGCGAACCTGCTTCAGATAGGCGGTCTGGGTCGGGTTTTCCTTGGTAAGATCCGAGATTTCTTTCAGACGCTCGTCGAGATCTTCAGTGGCCCGCTCATAGGGCATCAGGTAGCTCGGATTGCCAGTAAGCAGATAACCGCGCTGGCCGGTCTCTGCGTCCAGCATTGACGTCATGAGGCCGTCGATGCCGACGATCACCCTATGGGTGTGCATGATCTGCTGGTTGTTAGACCGCAGAACCTGAATGTTCATATAGGCAATGACGCTAGTGGCGCAGAAAAACGCCAGCACGAGCACCAATCCAAGCGCAGCCCATGCCTCGGTGCGCGACGAAGAACTCGGTCGGATCTTCTCGAACATAAAATGCGGCTCCCCCCGGAGCGAGAATGGCGGGTTACCCGGCCTTCAAAGCAAAAACTTATCAAAAGTTCGCGTTATGCGACGACGTATGCATACCCCACACGAGCCGAACCGCAACGCTGTGTTTGCCTAATCGGTTCCAGAGAATGCAAAGCCCAAGTTACATTTTATTGTGGAGCATCAGTCGAGAGACGTGCCGAGCCGATAACGCATGGGGTCCAGCCCCTTGCGAACCTGACTCCATTTGATCGGCATCGATACTGGTGCACCGGGACGACCACGGGGGGAGTAGGGCGCAACTGCAGTGGCCTTGCGGTCATTGCGCAGATAATCAATGAAAATGCGCCCCTTACGCTCTTTCTTTGACATGTTGATCAAATAGCGGTCCGGCGAATTCGCCGCCATAACGCGGGCGAATTCACGGGCAAAGGCCTTTGCTTCGGGCCAGTCCATGTCGAGATGCTCGACATATGTGGTGACGTGCAGGCCCTTGCCGCCCGTCGTTTTGCAGTGGCTATGGAGCCCAAGGTCTTTCAGCCTGTCCCGAACTTCCTTGGCCGCCGTAATAACGTCCACGAATGCAACATCAGGGGCAGGGTCCAGATCGAAGATCAACCGCTCTGCCTTCTCCGGGTTATAGGGCACGCAGTTCCAAGGGTGGATTTCGACAGCCGATATCTGGGCTGCTGCGATCAGGCCTTCGACCGTGTCGATGCGTATGTAGGGCTTGGGGTCTCCCTTGATCTCCACAGCCTCAATGAGCGGTGACTGCCCTTTGGCTTGATGCCTCTGGAAGAAGGCCTCGCCCTCGATCCCGTTAGGCATGCGAATGATTGAGCAGGGTCGGCCGCGAATGTGTTCGAGCATCTTTTCGCCCACGCGCTCGTAATATCGGGCGAGATCGAGCTTGGTGTAGGCGGGGCTATCCTTGGTCGGAGGCCACAGAACCTTGTCCGGACTGGACAGATGCACGCCGCGCAACGGGGAAGCAGGGACTGTGGGTGTTGGTGTCGCTGTCGTTTTCGGTTTCGAGGGTGCCTTTACCGTGTCCAATGCTACGTCTTTGGCGGGCTTGTCTTCCCGCAGCCCTTTGAATGAAGCCTGACGGATGGCTCCTGAGCCTGTGAAGCCCTCGAAAGCGATTTCGGCGACGAGGACCGGCTTGACCCAATGGACACCTGCAATGGTTTTGGGGCCATCTGGGAATGGGCTTTTATCGGTTTCCACGGCCTTCAATCGGGGCATTATTTGATCGACGGTTTTGCGACCAAATCCAGTTCCGATACGACCGACGTGAACAAATTTGCCGTCGCGATAGACGCCCGCGATAAGGGATCGGAAGGCCTCGCCCGTTGTGGCCCATCCGGCGATGACGACCTCTTGCCCTTGTCGGCACTTCGACTTCACCCATTCATCGCTCCGTCCCGAGCGATACGGGGCGCTCAGGCGCTTTGAGATGATGCCTTCGAGATCAAGTCGACAAGCCGACTGCAGCAGGGCGTTACCGGTTGTCTGGAAGTGTTCGACATAGCGGATCGTGCCCTTGGCTTTGGCAAGACGCTTGGCGAGTTCGGTCTTGCGGTCGGTCAGAGGGAGCTTGCGAATGTCGGATTGACCGTCGTGCAGAAGATCAAACGCATAATAGATGAGTTGAGCGTCGCTCTCACCGCCCAACACGGCCTGCAGAAGAGCGAAGCTGGGCTTGTCCTCGTGGTCCAGTGCAACGGCTTCGCCATCATAGAGGCCGTCCTTTAGCCCCTTCGCGTCGGCGACGATCGTTGGAAATCGTTTGGTCCAGTCCAGCCCTTTGCGGGTCCGTACCGTGATGTCACCCCCAGCGACCCTTAGTTGAAGCCGATATCCATCAAACTTGATCTCGTGAGCCCATGCCTCTCCGGCGGGCGGGTTGGATGCGTTGGACGCCAACTGCGGCTCGATAAAGTCGGGCAGGGACGGAGCTCGGGCAGTTTTGGCTGTCGCTTTTGTCGGCGCTTTTCGTGTTGCCGCCTTTTTTGGCAGCGTGCCTCTGGGCAGGGTCATAAAAGGTTCGACATCGGCCGGCGCATTATCGGCGATCTGCTTCATGGTCCGGCTTGAGGCGACCGACTTGTCGCGATCCGTGGGTCCGCCGCGATTGCCGGTCTTGGCTACACTGTCCTTGTGCTTGATCAGCATCCACGGCTTTCCCTTTTCGCCGGGCTTGGGCTTGAGCCGCACCAGTACCCAGGAGCCATGCATGCGGGTGCCTTCCATCACGAACTTCAGTTCACCCTTTTGAAGATGACGGTCGACGTCTTCGAAACCATGTTCCGGTATCCAGAGGCCGCGATCCCAGATCATCACGGTGCCGCCGCCGTACAGACCCTTGGGGATGCATCCTTCGAAGTCGCCATAGTCCAGCGGGTGGTCTTCCACCGCCATCGCCAACCGCTTGTCCGCGGGATCGAGCGAGGGGCCTTTGGGCACGGCCCATGACAGGAAGGTGCCATTCCACTCCAGTCTCAGATCGAAGTGGAGTCGGCTGGCGTCATGCTTATGGATGACAAAGCGGAGTTGATCTGACGGCGCGATGGCTGCCCCTATGCCTGACGGCTCCTCCGTGCGGGAGAAGTCGCGCATCTTGCGATAGGTATCGAGACGGGGATTGGGCATCGGAACCTCCGCTGTGGCTAACGGCCTCGAAGGGATTGCGCTCCACCATCCACAGATTTCCGAGCCTTGCATGAATCCATAGCGAGGCCTGTGCGTTTAGGTGGAACGGAGGTCCAAATGACTGCAACTGATGACAAAGAGCTCAACAGCTATCGGGTCACTGCCACGGGTCACCCCACGCGGATTGTCCAAGAGCCGACAGTCGAAGCCGCCGCCATCACCTATATCGAGGACTTCATCACCTCACCGCCAGTACCGGAATTGCGGCTCTGGGTGACCGATGTGGATGACGGACGCCAGCATTGCTTCCTGCTCGATCTGGAAACCGGCGAAGTCGAAGCCTGCGGCTAGCGAACGATTCGGCGCAAAGGCCGTTTGTGGATTGTCTCTATTGATCAGACTTTCACAACGAGGTGCGTCCATGGCTCCCAGACCCAGTTGGCAAGGGCATTTGAAGCTGTCCCTGGTGACCTGTCCGGTTGCCCTTTACACCGCCACCTCAACCGGCGGTGATGTCCACTTCAACTTGATCAATCCCAAGACAAACAACCGGATCAAGATGATCACGACCGATCCGGATACGGGGCCCATTTCGCGATCCGAACTGGTGAAGGGCTACGAAGTTTCGAAGGGCGAGTACGTCTTGCTGACTGACGAGGAGATCAAGTCGGTCAAGCTGGAGAGCACCAAGACCATCGACATCGAGAGCTTCGTGCCAGCCAAGGACATCGACAGGATCTATTGGGATAATCCCTATTTCCTCGCGCCTGATGGCAAGATCGGACAGGACGCATTCAACGTCATCCGGACCGCGATGGAGAAATCTGGCAAGATCGCCTTGGCACGGGTGGTAATGTCCACCCGCGAGCGGCTGTTGGCTCTGGAGCCGCGCGGCAAAGGCATTTTGGCCTATACGTTGAGGACCGATGACGAGGTGCGTCAGCCCGACGAGGTCTTCGGCGGGATATCCTCCGCAAAGCCGGATGCCGACATGATCAAGATTGCCGAGAAAATCATCGAACAGAAAGCAGGCCCCTTCGATCCCAGTATGTTCAATGACCGGTATGAAGAGGCGCTGAAAGCCCTGATTGCAGACAAGCAAAAGGGTAAGAAGCCCGCTAAGGTCGCTGCTCCGAAGGAAGACAATGTTGTGGATCTGATGGCGGCGCTTCGGGCCAGTCTGGATGCTAAAGCCGGCCGCGCTTCCAGCAAGACGGCCCCCAAGTCGTCTGCCAAGCCCGCAGCGAAAACCACCAAGACCCGCGCTCGCAAGGCGGGGTAATCATCAGTGGCAAAGGTCGCTGACGACGCCGACGATATCCCACAGGGGCTGCGCTGGTGCTCCGACGAGGGGGAAGGAATCCGTCGCAAAAGAGCGGGGCGGGGGTTCGTTTATCTTCGACCAGACGGCGCGCGGGTAACCGATGAAAAGGTGCTGGCGCGCATCCGTGCGCTCGCCATTCCGCCCGCGTGGACGCAGGTTTGGATTTGTCCTCATAGCAATGGACATATTCAGGCGACGGGTCGCGATGCGCGTGGGCGAAAGCAATACCGCTACCACCCGGAGTGGTCCAAGGCGCAGTCCGAGAACAAGTTTGCGCGGATGCCCGCATTTGCCGCCGCCTTGCCCAAACTTGAAGCCGCTATCGAACTGGGTCTGGCGCGCCGAAAGTTTGATCAAGAAAAGGTTGTCGCCACTGCAATGCGGCTGATGGAGCTAAGCCTGATCCGCGTCGGCAACGCGCGCTATTCCCGAGAGAACAGCAGCTACGGTCTGACAACCCTGCGCAAACGCCACATCGAGATCAGCGGCTCAGAACTTCGCCTGCGGTTTCGCGGCAAGAGCGGCATTGTTCATGACTTGAACATTCAGGACAAAAGGCTGGCGACAGGTGTGAGGCGACTAAGCGAACTGCCCGGTCATACTCTGTTCCAGTATCTCGATGACGACGGCGAATACCGCGCCGTTACGTCAGACGACATCAACGCCTTTATCCGCGACCACATGGGCGAGGAGTTCTCCGCGAAGGATTTTCGAACGTGGGCGGCAACGGTCTGCGTGGCCCGCGCCCTGTGTGACACCGAACTGCCGACCTCGGCTACAGATGCCAAGCGCAAAACCAACACCTGCATACGCGAGGCGGCTTCTCTGCTGGGCAACACTCTGGCCGTTTGCCGGAGCGCCTACGTCCACCCCCGCGTGATCGAGATGTTCGAGCAAGGGGAGTTGTCTGAGGCACTTCCTCGTACTTCGGCCAAGTCCTTCGAACGCGCTCTGGCCAAGGCTCTGATCCACGACCCGTAGATGTGCGCAGTGTTGGCTACGATGCACGGCGCAACAAACGGCGTCCGCAGAGGATTTATCGGGAAGCTAAAGACCTCGATCATGGAGACAAGCGATGGACAGACTGGCAATGCAGGATCCCCGAAATCAGTATCCTCGGCCTCCTTTTCCTGAGCAGGAACAGTCTCCCCCCGGCCTTGTGAAATGTGTCACGCCCGCACCCGACCATGGCGAGACCAGCTATAAGGGCCACGGGCGACTGGCCGATCGTAATGCTCTGATTACAGGCGGTGACTCCGGCATTGGCCGTGCGGTCGCTATCAGCTTCGCCAGAGAGGGAGCGAACGTCGCCATATCCTATCTGCCTTCGGAAGAAGCAGACGCTCAGGAAGTCATCAAACTGATAGAGGCCGAGGGCGTAAAGGCACTGGCCCTTCCCGGTGACGTCCGTGACGAGGCGTGGAATGCCACCATGGTGTCTAGAACGGTCGACGCGTTTGGCGGGCTAGACATATTGGTGGTGAATGCAGGCCGCCAGCAATACCGCGACGACCTGAGCGAGTTCACGACCGCGGACTTCGACGCAACGATGAAGACCAACCTGTACGCCATGCACTGGCTCTGTCAGGCAGCGATGCCGGTCATGCCAGCGGGTGCGTCAATCATCACCACGGCCTCCATTCAGGCCTATGAGCCGAGTGATATTCTACTGGACTATGCGACCACCAAGGGTGGCATCGTTACCTATACCAAGGCACTCGCCAAACAGGCCATCGACCAAGGCATTCGCGTCAACGCTGTCGCCCCGGGTCCCTTCTGGACGGTGTTGCAACCCAGTGGCGGTCAGCCCGACGAGAAGGTGCGGAACTTCGGTGCCCAAAGCGCATTCGGCCGCCCCGGCCAGCCGGTGGAAATCGCGCCTGTCTATGTCCTGCTGGCGTCTCAGGAAGCCAGCTTTGTTACGGGCGAAGTCTGGGGCGTAACCGGCGGTGCGGGCGTGGGTTAAGGTAGGTCGATATGTCTTCGCGTCATGGGGGACAGGCTGTGCGTTCGTCTTACGTCAGGGATCTGGGGCGCGCCTTTGGCGGTGCCTTGCTCTTTTCGCTGCCTCTGCTGATGACGATGGAGATGTGGGAACTGGGCATGGCCTTGGAGCCATGGCGGCAGTTGCTGTATCTCGTGATCAGCCTGCCGCTGCTTTATGGCCTGGCTCACTATGCAGGGTTCACCAATCGTCGGGGAACGCTGCAGAACATACTGGACGTTTTGGTCGCAGTGCTCGTTGCCGCGGTCACGGCGTCGGTGTTGTTGACCCTGATGGGCGCGTGGGAACTCGCCAATACGAGGGTGGCGACGGGCCAGCTGGTAATGCAGACCGTGCCCGCTGCGATAGGTGCACTCGTTGCGCGCAAGCAGCTTGCCGCTTCAGGGGCAGAGGATCGCATCCATAAGGGCGACTATTTCGGCGAACTGTTTCTGATGATGGCGGGTGCGTTGTTCCTCGCCCTCAATCTTGCACCGACCGAGGAGATGCAACTGGTGGCCTATCGCATCGGCCCACTAACTGCCTTGGCGGTCATGGCATTGTCGTTAGTGCTGTTGCATCTGTTCGTATTTGAAGTCGGATTTGCCGGACAGGAGGAAAAGGAAACGCCGATGGGCGCCTTCATGCACTTCACAGTGCCGGGCTATGCCATCTGTCTGCTGGCAAGCCTTTTGATCCTAAGCCTGCTAGGAATGAACGACGGCCACGGTATCGGTGCCATCGCAGCCAATACGGTCGTACTCGCGTTTCCAGCTTCGTTAGGTGCTGCTGCAGCAAGGCTTTTGGTATGAGATTTGGTGTGTCCAAACCCAGAAAGAAACGTCGCATCTCGCGCACCCAGGCGTGTCTCGCTGCACTGGGAGCTATAGTTATCTGTATCGGCGCAACGATCCTCGCGATCGAGAGCGCCAATGGGGGCGATCAAGCAAGCCTGTCCGCAAAAACGCTGCGCATAGACCACGTAGGCGGGGCGCGAGAGGTCACGATCGAAGTCGAAAACGACGGCGGGCGCACAGCATCTGAAGTTTCCGTCTCGGCTCAGGCATCAGGTGAAGAAGCTGCTGTGGTGATTGATTACGTGCCGGCGGGCGGGGGCAGGGAAGTGGTCGTGCGTCTGGAGGCAGCCGGTCCTGTGGAAGTAAGGGTCGACAGTTGGATTTACCCGTAGGGGAACTGATCCTTACCAGACACTAGGCGACATTCGAGAAACGCACGGAGCAAGCCGACACTTTCCTTTTCATCAGGCAGAAAAGGAAAATCCCATGCGACTTCCCGAAACGGTGGCCCGCCAAACGAGTGCGAGGCTGGAAACATGAGTGCCTCTGATATCCAGCCCACCCAAGGTACCAATGCCGAGATGGCAGGCACAGGTCTGCTGGACCGCAAGGCGCACGAGGGTGAGCATGCCGCCTCGTCAGTGCAGGCGGTGATCATCAACCGCCCGCGGGCCGACCTTTATCAATTCTGGCGGGACTTCCAGAACCTGCCGACCTTCATGCCAAACGTGCGCAGCGTGTCCGAAGACGGACGGCGCTGGGTGATTGCGGGGCCGGGCGGCACGGACATTGAACTTGAGACCGAAATCACGGCAGATGATCCCGACTCCTTCATTGGCTGGCGTTCCACCGAGGACTCCGACATTGACCATGAGGGGTGGGTAGAGTTCCGCGACAATGCGTTCGGGCGTGGCACCGAAGTGCGGGTGATGATCAGCTATGACCCGCCCGCGGGGGCCGTCGGCAAGCTGGTCGCCAAGGTGATGCAGCGCGAGCCGCGCATTCAAGCCCGACGTGAACTGCGTCGATTCAAACAACTGATGGAAACCGGCGAAGTCTCGACCTCGCAGGCTCCTGAAGCCGCACCCCGTAGTTGAGGAGAACTGAACATGCGCGCTCTTACCTGGCACGGAAAGCACGATGTCCGCGTGGATACGGTTCCCGATCCCCAGATCGTCAATCCTCGTGACGCCATCATCAAAATCACCGCAACGGCCATCTGCGGCTCTGATCTTCATCTCTATGACAGTGTCATTCCCGGCATGCACTCAGGCGATATACTGGGTCATGAGTTCATGGGCGAAGTAGTTGAGGTGGGCCGCGGGAACACCAGTCTGCAAGTCGGTCAGAAGGTCGTCGTGCCATTCACCATCGCCTGCGGCAGTTGCTTCTTCTGCGGCAAGCAACAGTACTCGGCCTGCGATAACTCCAATCCGGCGGATAAATCCGACGCTTCAGAAGTGGCCTACGGTTATCCGGCAGCGGGATTGTTCGGCTATAGCCACCTGACCGGAGGCTACGCCGGCGGACAGGCCGAGTATGCGCGGGTGCCATATTCCGATGTCGGCCCGATTGTGGTTCCTGACGGCATTGAGGACGAGCGAGTGCTGTTCCTGTCCGATATCCTCCCAACGGGTTGGATGGCCGCAGAAAATGCCGAAATCGAGCCGGGCGATACCGTCGTAGTGTGGGGTTGTGGCCCCGTCGGCCTGTTCTGCATCAAGAGCGCCTTTCTGATGGGGGCAGGGCGAGTTATCGCCATCGACCACCAGCCGAACCGGTTGGCACTTGCGCGTCGCAATGGTGCCGAGACCTTGAACTATCACGAGGTGAAAATCCTCGAAGCTCTCAAGGAAATGACCGCAGGCATCGGGCCGGACGCATGCATCGACGCCGTGGGCATGGAGGCGCACGGCTTTGCGCCGGACAATATCATTGATGCTGTGAAGCAGGAGACCAAGCTCGGCACGGATCGCCAGCACGTCCTGCGCGAAACCATCATGGCCTGTCGCAAGGGCGGACGCATATCCATGCCGGGCGTCTATGGCGGCATTGGCGACAAGCTGCCCATCGGGGCCTTTATGCAAAAGGGTCTGACCCTGAAGACAGGTCAGACCCATGTGCAAAAATACCTGCCGGAGTTGTTAAAGCTGGTATTGGAAGGCCGGATCGATACGACAGACCTGATCAGTCACCGACTGCCGCTGGAAGAAGCTCCGACGGCCTACAAGAACTTCCACGACAATCCGAACGAATGGACCAAGGTGGTCCTGCAACCGCACGGATAATACTGCCAGATCAGGTCAGCGTCTCGCCATCCTGCTCGCGGAGCCAATTATGGGCTTTGGTGGCAGCAAGGGCTCCGTGGCCCATGGCGACGCTGATCTGATCCAATCCTTCAACCACATCGCCTGCTGCCCATAGTCCCTCGACCGCGCTTTTCGTCACCGCTTCTGGAGGCAGGCAACCGGTGTCGGTGAGGCCCAGGCCAAGTGCGGCACCGAGTTCGGCTCGCGGCGAGCAGCCAAGCGCCGGATAGACGACATCAAAACTTGCTTCTTGCTGCCCCTCCAACGCGACCTCGATGCGGTCGCTGTGAGGCGTCAGTTTGGTCAGTGCTCCATGGGCCACCTTGATACCGGCCTGGTCGAGTTGTGCCTGCTCGGATGCTGTCAGTTCGGGATGGGACAGTGGCATCAGAGTGATACGGTCTGAGTACTGGCGCAGGAACAGCGCTTCGGCCGCGCCGTTGCTATCACACCCCAGCACCCCGATGTTGGCATCCGTATGCTCGTATGCATCACATATGGGGCAGTACCGCAGCACACCGTCCTTGATCGCCTGTTCGTGGACATCACGGGATAGGTCCACCTCGTTCAGGAAAATGCCGGTCGCGAGGATGACGCCACGGGCGCGAGTATCGGGCTGGCCATCGCTTGAAACGATGAAGGCTCCATCTGCGCGGCGAATGTTCGAGACGCACATCTCCAGCATTTCGGCACCATATTTTTCTGCGTGCTCGGTCATGCGGGCGATCAAGTCTATGCCAGTGATACCATCGGGATAGCCCGGCGCATTGTGCGTGAGCGGGATACGCAGAGCGCGGCTCTTACCGTCGTGTATGACCAGCACGCGGCGATGGTACCGCGCCAGGTATAGAGCGGCCGTCAACCCTGCAGGTCCGGCCCCTACGACCACCACATCCCAATCGGTATTTTGATCCATTTATGTGTCCTCTTTAGTGGGAGAACTTAAGAGCGCGGGGTGGCGTTCCCCCGATACGCCGCGCGTTGTGTCCGACAATGGATTGTAAGCGACGCGCAGGAACGGCGGAGACGGATTGCAATTTCTCACTCCCGATAGGGAGAGCCGCAATGACAGAAGAACAATTCCCGACGTTAAACAACGGGCTATCATTATTACGATGTGCCGTCACAGATTGCTCAAGCTTTCGATCAGGCCGGATCGAAGGGGCAGTTTCTCGCGGCGTCCATCAAGGGTCATTATCGTTACAGCAAGGTCTAAAATGTCTCTCGTCAGCCTCGATCAAAAGAATAGTCGCGTTCAGTTTGGTGCCTTTGAGGTCGACAACAAGATCTTGTTTGAGTTCTTCAACAAACTTCCCGCCATTGATCGCGACGAGCAGTTCCACAAGGCACTCTACATCGGTGTTCTGGCGCTCATGGAGGATCGACTTTCGAGCTTCCTTTCGAAAACTGCAAACGAACTCGGGACCGAGCTCGAAAGCCTGAAAATCATCTTTGATATGAAGAAGGAGCTGTTCTACCGATCCGCGGTAAAGGGCGTTCTGGCCGAGGCTGATATCGCCGACTTTCTATCTGAGTTTTTTGATCGACAGAAAATCGGTGACCGGATCGAACTGACCGGCGACCGCGCCGGTACAATCCGCCGCAACAAGACCGGCGACATCGTCTGCCATATCGCCGACGACAGCGGTAAGCGTATCGCAATTGAGTGTAAGTTCGATAAGAGCATTCGCCTGGGGGACATCCAGACTAAGGACATCTTCACCAAGAAAGCTGACACCGCTTGGAGCCAGCTCCTAGAAGCGCAGGCTAATCGCGACGGCCAAGTCGGGATCATCGTTTTCGACGCCTCACTCGTTGATAACAGCATCCTAACTGCCGTCCCGGACGTGAAATTCCTTCCCGGGATCGGACTGATCGCGATTATTGATTCCCAAAAAGGTGATTATCAAAACCTCGCCATTGCTTATATGCTAGCTCGCGACATTGCTCTCAACGCGAAGACTCAGGAGCTAGACACCGACGTTCTCATGATCATCGTGAACCGATTGATCAAGGACGCTCGAGAAGCGACGATAATAAAGAATCTTGTTATCGCAAATGTCGATAATATGAAGAAAATTCTCGCTCAGATCGAGAAAGGTATTCTTCTTGCTGAGTTCAATCAGCGTTATCTCAGCAAGTTCCTATCCGAAGGTACGCTCTCTAAGGAAGATATGCTTGCCTTTTATATGGGAGAAGAGGTCAAGGAACGCTTCAGCTTAGTCGAGCGAGAGATAACAGAGCTTTGTTCTTGATGTGCGAGCACACCTCTATTAGCAACATTTTCAATGTGGTAGCCGCTTCGATGGCTCGATGGGGAAACTACAAATCACGGATTGCCTCGCATAACTCTCGCCACAGCCTGCCGTAATCAACGGCTTCTCGCACAGATGCATGGCCTAACTGGTGAGCATGGCGACATTATAGGCCCTATCAAAATCATCGCGATAGTGGATGCGGGGAAGCTGGCGAAACCGTGCTAGTTGCGCGTGCTTTAAATCCGGTTCTTACCTCGTCACCAATGTCCGCTGGTGGCGCTAGGCAGACATTACACTAGCTTACTGATGTCGAAGGCTGAGCCCCAATAGGTCTCTCTACCTCTTCCAATCTCTGTGATCGCTTTAGACAGGTCGCCTTGGGCCTCTAGTGCTTCGTCGGCGAGGGCGATCATTCTTGGGTTTGGCGTGCAATAGGGCGCAGCGGATCGAAGGCGTGCAGCCAGTTCTGCCGGCGAAGGTCTGGCTCGATCAAAGGCGATGATAAAGGCGGCGGCTGGTGAGCGGCTGACGCCTGCCCAACAGTGGATTAGTAGGGGGCCTTGTGCCCGAGAACTCCGGCCAAACTCTATGATGGATTGGATGTGCTCAGGTCTAGGTTCGATCAGGCCCTCGCCGGGTTCGGCGATGTCGTTGAAGCGCAGTTCCAGATGATACGGGGCGAGGCGTTGAAACCCCGTGGGCTCCGCCGACGGAGAGATCAGGGTGAGAATATAGCTAGGGCGGCGGACGCGGGCGATGGCCTCTACGTCATGTAGGGGGCAGACGATAATGCTCATGACAGAATGGCAGCCATCGCCAATAGGAACCCGATCTCGAAGGCTTGCTCGATGGCACCCAGGACGTCACCGGTGCGGCCGCCTAACAGACGCCAAGCGAGACAAGCTGGAATAGCTGCGACTGCGATACCCACGGCCACGGCTATTGTCGCTTGCAATGGCGTAAAAGGGAGCAAAGCCAACGCTCCAACTGAGAAGGCGATAACCACGTTCAATACGGTCGTTCTGTCCGGCTTGCCCTCCTTGGCCATGCCCGGATCGCCGCCGTAAGGCATAGCGGCCATGGCTATAACTGCGATTGAGCGCCCCATGACGTTAGCCGCCAATACGCAGGACAATCCGAGCAAAGGGCTGGTCGAAGCGAGCGTCCCAACGCAAAGGATTCGCAATGCGAGGTTCATGAAGAGAACGGAAGCGCCATACGTGCCGAGGCGACTGTCCTTCATGATTTCGAGGCGGCGGCTTCGCGTCTGGCCACCGCCGATCCCGTCGGCGGTATCGGCCAGTCCGTCCTCGTGGAAACAGCCAGTCAACGCCATGCCCGCAGCCACAGCCAACACGGCAGCTATCCAAGGGCTCCAGATCAGACATGCCAGCCAAAGCACACAGCCTGAAACGCCGCCGACCACCACCCCCACGGCCGGATAGTAGCGAGCACTCTGCTGTATCCATTCAGGTTGGAAATCGTCCAGCTGTAGGGTCGGTATGCGGGTCAGAAACTGGACCGCGCAGAAGAACAGCTTGATCTCTTTTGTGACCATCAGACGGCACCCAACACTTCGGAAAGGGTGGCGACGTCGGTTGTGATGGTGCACGCGCTCTTGATGATCGGCACGGCGAGCAGGGCACCTGTGCCTTCACCAAGGCGCATATCTAGGTCCAGCAATGGCCTTACGTTGAGCGCCTCTGTGATAGCCTTGTAGCCAGGCTCGGCGGAGGTGTGAGTGAAGATGCAGAAGTCCTGCGCTTGGGGTGCCAATCGGATCGCTAATAGAGCCGCTGACGAACAGATAAAGCCATCGACAAGAACGGGCACTCGGCGCTTGGCGCATTCAAGAATAGCGCCCGCAATCTGACCAATCTCAAACCCGCCGAATTCGACCAAAACGTCCATTGGCGTCGATGCATTACTGCGATCAGCGGCCTTTTCGAGTACGGCTCTCTTCGTGGCCATGCCTTCATCGGAATGACCGGCTCCCGGACCGATGCATCGGTCTAACGATTCACCCGTGAGACGATGAATGAGCAGCGCTGCCGAGGAACTGTTGCCGATGCCCATTTCACCCAAGGCGATAATGTCGGCCCCTTCGTCGATGAACTCGCCAGCGACTTGTGCGCCATAGTTCAGTGCCAGCTGCGCCTGTCGGAGCGACATAGCAGGCTCTACGGAAGCGTCGTTCGTGCCTCGACCGACCTTGCGATGGATCAGGCTATCTCGGTTTGTCAGGTCGTCGGCCACACCTGCATCGACTACATGGACGCTAGCCCCCACCACCTTGGCAATGGCGTTGGCGGAAGCTCGTCCTGCCAGAAGGCTGTCCACCATTGAGACCGTCACACTGGCGGGAAATGCGGCCACTCCCGAACGGGTGAGGCCGTGGTCGCCTGCGAAGACGATGAGTGCTGGATCGTTGATTTTGGGTCTGCTGCATTGCTGCATCAGCCCGATGCGCACCGCTAGCTCTTCCAGCCGTCCTAGAGACTTCGGTGGCTTGGCCTTTCCATCAAGGCAGGCCTCGATCTCTGGCCTGATTGACTGAGAGAGGGCAGGGAAGTCGAGTAGGTGTGAGATCGTCATTTACGGCAAGCCAGTTGGTACAGATGATCGAGGTCGAGGTATTGTTCGAGCGTGGCGGCTATGGCGTCGAGTGCGGCATCAACCACGGCGGTATGGTCAGGAGCGGGGGGTATTGTCCGAGTTAGGCCCAGTATGCCTGCGCGGGCTTTGGAGCTATCGAACACGCCGTGAATGTAGAGCCCGTGGACAAGGCCGTTAAGCGATGTTGCACCGTGAGGTTTGCCATCAATCAGGGCGACGGGCCTCTCTGTGTCGGCACCGAACGTCTGGCCTACGTGGATTTCATAGCCCGTGAAGTCTGAGCCACAGGCGGTGATCTGGCCTTTGACCTGTTTCAGCGTTTTCGAGGGATGCAGTGTGGTCTCGACGTCGAGCAAGCCCAAGCCGCGACACGAGCCAATTTCGCCTTCTAAGCCGTGCCGATCATGGATGTGACGGCCCAGCAACTGATAGCCCCCGCAGATGCCAAGCACGCGCTTGTTGCGGCGGACGTGGGAAAGGATGTCGATGTCCCAACCCTGCAGCTTGAGGAACGCCATGTCCGCAATGGTCGCCTTAGTGCCTGACAGAATGATCCAGTCGCTATCTGCAGGAATGGTTTGCCCCGGCGGTATAAACTGCAGGTCAAAATGCGGATCGGCTACCACGGGATCGAAGTCATCGAAGTTGGCGATGCGCGACAACATAGGGACAGCGATGCGGACCTGTCCCTCAGGTTGCGTTGCCGAGGGTGTTTGTAGAACAACCGCGTCTTCGGCGGGCAGTCGGCAAGCCTCAGTGAGCCATGGCACCATGCCCAGATCGTGCCATCCGGTCAGTTCCGCGATTTGCTCGCGACCACGATCAAACAAGCACGGATCGCCGCGGAACTTATTGATGATGAAGCCTTGGATCATGGCCGCGTCGTTAGGATCAAGGACCAACTTTGCGCCGGCGAGAGCGGCGATGACATGGCCACGGTCAATGTCGCCTACGAGGACAACAGGGACGTTGGCCGCACGGGCAAACCCCATATTGGCGATGTCACCTTCGCGCAGATTGATCTCGGCGGGGCTGCCCGCGCCTTCTACGATGACGAGGTCGGATTCTGAGCGCAGGCACTCAAAACTTTCCAGAACAACCTCCAGCAATGCCGCTTTTCGCTGCTGGTAACCCTTAGCTTTCCAGTGACCCTCGACTTGACCTCTGACGACGAGCTGAGCGCCCGTGTCGCTTTGGGGTTTGAGGAGGATGGGGTTCATGTGAACTGTCGACGTTGTCCGGCAGGCGAGGGCCTGAAGAGCCTGCGCCCGGCCAATTTCTCCTGTCAGCCCACGATCGTCAGGTTGGGTGACCGCGGCATTGTTCGACATGTTTTGCGGCTTGAACGGACGCACTGTCAGGCCGCGATTGGTGAAGGCCCGGCACAGACCCGCCACAAGCACGGACTTACCGACATCCGATCCGCAGCCCTGGATCATCAGAGCCGCCATTGAGCACCTGCGAGGACCAAGATGATGGTGAGCAAGCCGAGGGCGAGAAGGTAGATGACCGCGCCGTTTTTCATGTCCATTGCCGTAGGAGCCGATCCATTACCAAAGCTCGGGCGCTCGCAAAGGACTCCGTCGTAATGGACTGCTCCTCCCAGTCGAACTCCCAAGGCTCCGGCCATGGCGGCCTCTGGCCAGCCCGCATTTGGAGATGCGTGTTTGGCGGCGTCTTTCAGCATGACACGCAGGGCCTGTGACGCAGTTCCTCGGGCGGCACACGCCATTACGATCAACAGGCCAGCGATACGGGCCGGTATCCAGTTGGCGATGTCATCGGTTTTCGCCGCGGCCCAGCCGAAGGCGCGCCATCTCGGCTCCATGTGGCCGATCATGCTGTCCGCTGTGTTGATGGCCTTATAGGCAAACAGTCCGGGCAGACCCCCGATGGCGAACCAGAACACGGGGGCAACGACGCCATCGTTGAAGCTTTCAGCCAGACTTTCCAAAGCTGCAGCCGAGATGTCTGAGGCGTTCATGGTCGCGGTATCGCGGCCAACAATCATGGACACGGCGTGCTTGGCAGCTTCCAAATCGTTTTGCGAGAGCGGGCGCTGAATGGCGACGAAGTGCTGATGCAGACTGCCCGCAGCCAGACCAAATATGCCAAGAAGGGCGCATAGGTAGGGCGCGATGTCGGGCAGCCATGCCGTTAGCCCGCACTGGACAACAAGCCCGACCACAGCAGCTGAAACTGCCACAACCAACAAGGCCAGTACCCCGCGCCATCGCTTGGTGCGTTCAGGCACTGGATTTAGGTTCCAGCGCCGATCCAGCGCCCCGATCAAAGCGCCCAGTGCAACAACCGGATGCGGTATTCGGCCGGGCCAGCGGATGAAGAACTCCAGCCAGAGCGCACCTGCTACCAACCAAAGCCAAGGGAGGTCATGCACGAGCCAGGGTCTCCAGCACGTAGCCATTGTTGCCCTTCAATAAAGCAGTGCTGATCCCGTAAGCCTGTTCAAGGAACTCGGAAGCCAAGACCTTGCTAGGCACGTCGTCGGCCAGCACCTTTGCATCACTCAGCAGAATGACCCGATCCGCGGCCTTTAGAGCTAGAGTGAGATCGTGCAGCGTCAGGATGACGCCACGCCCGTCCTTATGAGCAAGCTCTCGGAACAGGGCTACGACGTCGAGGCAGTGACCCGGATCAAGCCCCGCCAAAGGCTCGTCGGCAAGCAACCATTGGGGATCTGTCGCCAAGGCTCTTGCCAACAGAAGCCGCGCCCGCTCGCCGCCTGAAAGGGTGGCAACGGGGCGGTTGGCAAACTCTGATGTTGAGGTGCGTACCATCGCGTCACGGACAGCAGCGGTATCCTCAGCCGTCCGCCCCCACGGTCCGCAATGAGGCGTGCGGCCCAAGCCTACGAGCGTTTCGCCATCGATCTCCCAAGCCAGTTCCAAATATTGGGGAAGGTAGGCGATGCGTTTGGCACGCTCTTGTGGCTTCAGGTCCAGCAGGGGCGTAGCATCGAGGTGGACCTCGCCGAGATTGGGGCGACGCAGTCCGGCCAGACAATCGAGCAGGGTGGACTTACCCGCACCATTCGGGCCGATGATGGCGGTGACCTGTCCGCGCTGTAGCGAGAGGTTGATCCCCTCAAGCACCGACCGCGAGCCGAAGGTGACACAGAGGTCTGACGTCTTGATCTGGCTCATACGATTTTCCGGCGCATGGAGATGAGGAGGACGAGGAAGAAGGGCCCACCCAATGCCGCCATGGCGACGCCCAGCTTCACTTCGTTGGGAGCAGGCGTCAGTCTGACGAGAATATCGGCTGCCAGAGTGAGCACCGAACCGCCGATCGCGGATGGGATAAGCAGCGCGCCGGGTTTGGACTTCACAAATGGACGAAGCAGGTGGGGGGTAATCAGTCCGACAAAGCCGATGACGCCCGTAACGGCCACGGCCGATCCGATGGCAAGCGCCGCACCCGCAACGAGGGCAAGTCGTGTCGCGCCAAGGTTGATGCCGAGCCCCTTAGCTCCACTCTCGCCGAGGGTCAGAGCATCGAGGGCTCGGCCCTGAGACGCGAGCAGGATCAGCCCAAGTATCATGCCCGGTGCGGCGATCTTCAGATCATCAAGACTGCGGTCCGACAGGGAGCCCATCAGCCAGTTGATGATCTCGTTCACGGCCCACGGATTGGGCGCGAGGTTCAGAGCAAGTGCGACGCCTGCGCCCGCTACAGTCTGGATCACCACACCCGCAAGAATGAAAGTCACGATGCTGCTGGTTGAACCCGCGAGTGCCAACAGCACGGCCACACCAAGTGCTGACCCGGCCATCGCCATCATGGGCAACACCCAAGGCTGACCTCCGAAGCTGCCCATGTAGAATGTGGTGACTGCACCCAGCGCGGCCATGCTGGAGACGCCCAGCATACCGGGATCGGCAAGAGGGTTGCGGGTATAGCCCTGCATAGCCGCTCCGCCCAAGCCCAGCACGGCACCCACCATGACGGCCAAGAGTGTTCGAGGGAGCCGCAGCTCCACTAGAATGGCCCATGATGGATCGCCCGGAGTTGCCAGCCATTCGTGCAGAGGAATCCAGACCTTCCCGGCACAAAGGCTTCCGAAACAGAGCAGCACCACAAAGGCGAAGAGCCCGCCGCAGAGCGCGGCAGGATGGATCGACGCTGACTTCATTGAAGGGCCTCCAGCGCCTGCTGTCGTGCGCGAACGAGTGCGGTGGCGGTATCGATCAATACAGGTCCGCCGCAGTAGAGAAGCTTTTCGGGGAACTCGACCTGCGCCATCCGGTGCGAGATTGAATGCAGGGCAGGGTGGAGCATGATCCGTTCAGCCCATGACCTCGCGCCCGGTGATCCCGCTCCGCTGAGCAGGACTTCAGGCGGGTTGGCGATGAGATGTTCGAGGGAAAGGTTTCCCCATTTCCCGACACCATACCGACCAGCCACGTTGTCGAAGCCCGCGATCTCCATCATCTCGGACATCAGGGTGCCTTGGCCCGCAGCAAAGCCATTGGGTTGGAATAAGACAGCTTTCAGCCGCCTGTCATTCGGCTGGATACGGCTTCGTTCGATGTGGCGTGTGATTTCGCTTCGTAAGGCAGAGGCGCGGCCCGCATGGCCTGTCAGTGCGCCAATACGATCAACCTGCTCGAGACTTTCCCCAATGGTTTGAGGGACGCCAAACAGCTCAACAGCTATCCCTAGACGCGTCAGGGCATTTCGCGTGGCCCGTGAACTGTGCTGACTGCTCAGCACAAGATCCGGGCGCAGCGACACAATCTCTTCTGCCGTCTCGCGGGTGATGGGCAGGGTCTGGGCGAGCGAATAGATGTTCGACTGTTGCGAAATACGCGAAAAATGGCTGATGGCCGCAATCTGATGCCTTGGGGCCAACCGAACGAGGATGGCGTCCAGGCAGGGGTTCAGAGATACAACGCGGCGTGGGAACGAGGCTGCAGCAGACGCTGGCCAAGCCATACTGGCCATGCCGGCAACGAGGGTAACGCGTCGGCTGACAATCATAGCTCTGCCTCCAGCGCACGATGCAGACGGTAAAAGGCATCCGGCCGTGGCAGGCCGAAGCGCAACACGTCAGGCGTATGGTCAAACGGTCGCGTCAGGACCCCGCGTCGGCATAGCTTCCAGAACCAATCATGGGCGCGGGAGTGTCGGGCCAGCCTGAACAGACAGGTGCCACCGATCACCTCGAAGCCAGAAGAGTTTAGCTCTTCATCAAGTTTTGCCGCTTGTCTTTGCAGTGATGCGAAGGTCGCTTCGCTCCAAGCCGGATCGGCATAGGCCTGCCTGCCCATGGTGATTGCGTCTGCGGAGACGGGCCAATCGCCTGTCAGGGCCCTCAGCGAGGCTTTGAACGCCGGGGAGGCAATCGTGAAGCCCAGCCGGACACCTGCCAGACCGAAGAACTTTCCGAACGATCTAAGGACAATAAGCCGATCGGAGATGACATCCGCCATGGAGTTTTCAGGTGAGCATTCCCCGAAAGACTCGTCGATCACCAGCCAGCGCCCTTGGGTCTCACGCTTTCGCAAGATGCGTAGCAGCTCGGCCTTGCTGAAGACATAGCCGTCGGGGTTGTTGGGATTGACGATGACCAGCACATCGGAACCCGATCTATGTGCCTGATCGACGCCTATCGTCATGGGCGCGAGAAAAGCAGCTTGCCATGCCTCGGCATGGGCCCTGTAGGTCGGGCCAACAATATCGACCGTAACTCGGCCTAGGAGTACTGGCAGGAGGCGAATAACGGTCTCGGCTCCAGCGGCAGCCGCAACGCGTTCCGGCCGGGCCTTGAAATATCGTGCAGCGACGTCTTCGAGGACCGCGAGTTCCATTGGATCAGGCAAGCGGCCACGTTCCGCCGCACTGGCTGGCTGCGCCGGGTAGGGCACCGGATTGATGCCGGTCGACAGGTCAAGCCAAGGCTCAGTCACCTCGGGATGGGCGTAAGAGGCGGCCCGAAGGCCGCCTCCATGCCGTATCGCCTCTTTATGCGGGCGCACGGAGAGCATGGCGCATCAGAACCGGATGCGGACGCCACCGAATACGCCACGGTCAGCCGTGCCGTAGTTCTGGACGATCTGGTACTGCTCCTCGAACAGGTTCTCTACACGACCATAGACCTCGAGGGTTTCATTGATCGGGTATGAGACGCGCAGATCCACGAGGGTGTAGGCGTCGAGCGTGCCGGTGTTGGCATCATTGGTGAAGGTTTCACCCGAGTAACGCACAGCCAAGCCGCTCTTCAGGCCACTGGCGAAGGCATAGTCAGCCGAGAAGTTGGCCATATGCTCGGGACGGCGGGTCAGTTGCTTGCCCTTGTTGGTGCCCGAGGCGCTGGTGGCGTCGGTCCAAGTATAGTTGGCAGCGACCTTGAAGGCAGGCGTAACGTCATAGACGCCGCTGACTTCGATGCCCTGAGCCGCGGTCTTCTGGACGTTGGCGTAATAACCCCAACGCATGGCGCCGTTCACGACACAGAGCGGATCAGCCGTGCTGGAGCAGCCGTTGTAGCGGATCTCGTTGTCTGCCTCGCGGTTGAAGTAGGTGACCGCAACAGTCGCTCTATCCAGCAGCTTTTGCTGGATGCTGACTTCCCAAGCATCGAACTCTTCCGGCTGAAGGGTCAGGTTGCCGTATTCGCTGTACAGCTCATAAAGGCCAGGAGCGCGGAAGCCTTGGCCCCAGCTAGCGCGCAGGACAGTGTTGCCTTCATTGAGGGTCCAAGCGGCTGCGACTTGGCCTAGCGCGTTGTCACCATATTGGGCGTGGTCGTCATAGCGCACGCCAGCCGTCAGGTTCAGCGAGGGCAGGGCGGCCCACTGGAGCTGGACATAGACGCTGTCGAGGTCGGCGCGGCCGGTGCCAAAGGCAGGCTTAGTCTCACTGTCATAGGGCGAGCGGGTGCGCATTTCAGCACGCTCGGTCTCGACACCGAAAGTGGCATTCAGGTCCGAGCTAAAGGCAAAAGTACCTTGGTATTCCCAACGCGTGTTCTCGCCCTTGGCCTCGAAAGTCGAGGTCTCGATGGTGCGGTCTGGATTGGTGTTGTTGCGCTGGGTATCGGTGTAGGCATAGCCGATGCGGTTACGCAGGCGACCATCCAACAGATCGAAATTCAGGCCAGCGTAGGTGACCAGTTCTTCGGTGTTGCCAAACTCGCGGCTGTCGCCGTTGTAAGCGTCGAAGTCATTGGTGCCATCGGAATAGACTGCACGAAGGTCCAGCGAGGCGTGGTCGGTCAGCTTTAGGTTCAGACGGCCCGAAACACTGTTGTTCTCATAACCGTCATCCTCAGTGCCCGTGGCGTAGGAAGAGAAACCATCCGTTTGGTAACGGTTTGCGGCCAGACGCCAGGTGAGGCGCTCATTCGCACCCCCGATGCCGCCACGGAAATACTGGGTGCCGAACGATCCGACTTCAGCACTCATGTTGCCTTGGAAAGCCTCCGTCGGCTCGGCCGTGATGATGTTCACCACGCCACCGATGGCTTGGCTGCCCCACAGGGTCGACTGGGCACCGCGCAGGACCTCGATGCGGCCTGCGTCGCCAACCAGAACGTTGGTGAAGTTGGCACCGCCTTGGGTGGAGGAGGGGTCGTTCATCTTCACGCCGTCGATCAAAACGACAGTGTGGTGGCCTTCAGCGCCACGGATGTTGACGGTCGTAGACGTGCCGACGCCGCCGTTACGCGTGAAACTGACGCCCGGAGTGCGTGCCAACATATCCGGAACAGCCGTCGCTTGAGCGGATTCCAGAGCAGCTTTGGTCAGTACCGTGACTGAGGCACCTACCTTGTCGATCGACTGGGCCGAGCGGTTGGCCGTGACGATGACGTCGTCAACGGTTGTCGCGACGGTAGCCGCCGTCGGCGCTGCAGCCTGTTGGTCGAGTTCGGCGGCCAGCGCCGGCGAAGAAAGAAGAACGGCAAGGCCCGCAGCCGGGAAAAGAAGCCTGTTCAATGTGACATCCCCACATAGATGCGCACAGCGAGACTGACCACGCCTGTGTTTCAAGACACGCGCAATCGCCCGCTGAACGCGGTTGAAAACGATGTCGTCACTCGAGTTACCTCGACCACTTGGCTCTTCCCGGCCGCGTGGAGAACGACGGCGGCAGGTAGGTCTCCTGGCTCACGGATCAACGCCGATGCACGTCGCCTTCCCAGGGACAGCTGGCCGTAGCCAAGTCAGTCTCCAGTGGCATATGACGTGCGGGCTAGCCGCTTACAGTTGCGGGAACAGCCGGAGCTTGAAACTCCGTTCCCTTTTAATCCCCGTTAAGGGGAACCTGACGCAATTTGGGCAGTAGGACTGTCTACGGCTCAGGTCAACCGGAGATTTTTGATGGGGTACACACTGGTGCTTGGTGGCGCACGCTCGGGAAAGAGCGGGTATGCCCAACATGCCGCCGAGGCAGCAGCTGCAGCAGCAGGCTCCAAACCCATCGCCGTCGTGACGGCTCAGATCTACGACGACGAGATGGCTGAACGGGTGACCAAACATCGCGAGGAACGCGGCGATGAGTGGGATACGATCGAGGCACCGTTTGATCTACCTCAGGCCATCAAGGCCTTGAGGGAGGGCGATGTGGCGGTCATCGACTGCATCACTCTCTGGCTGACTAACGTGATGCTGGCCGAAAAGAACATTGCTCAGCAGACGCGCGAACTTCTCGTCGCCCTGAAAAGCACGCAGGCGGAAATCTGGGTGGTCAGCAATGAGGTCGGTTGGGGCATCGTGCCAGATAATGCGCTGGCCAGACGGTTTCGCGACGAAGCCGGTCGGCTGAATCAAGCCTTGGCAGAGTGCGCAGCGCAGTCGGTGCTGATCGTGGCAGGAATGAAGCTGGACCTCAGCCGCGCATAGGAATCAATCGACGGTGACCATGCCTTCTGGCGGAATACGCACGAGGAAATGCCCCTTCACGCCTTCCGGCCAGTGTTTGTAGGGTACGACGCCCTCAGAGCTTTGATCATAGTGTCGGGCAAACTCCACCAAGGCTTGCGCCGATGCAGGTGTGGGTTCGAGATTGGCGAGGACATAGCCAACCTTACCAGACGCTCTCAAATGAACTGTGCAGTGCTGGGAGCAAGCGAACAGACAGGCCATGGGCTCAACGCTGATCGAAGCCGCTTTAAGCGTGGCAGTCGCATCCTTCACATGTCGGAAAAGAGCGGTTCCACCACGTTCACCTGAGGCGTTAAGCGGTTCGTCAGCTTTGAACTTACACGTCGAACAAACAACGATTGAAGTGCCACCATTTGAGGCGCGCAATATCGACATCACATACAATCCTGAGGCATGGGGCGCAGAACTACAGCACCCCAAATCCGCGTTTCCGATTCTCTTTCGGGTCGTGATCAGGATAGGCACATGACCACAGAGATCGACAACAGCAAGCTGCGACATAAAAAGAAAATGCAGAAGATTCAGGCTGTTAAAGTCCAAATCTTAAGCACCAAGACAGTCGAAAAAGGCTTGATAATTGTCCATACCGGAGCAGGGAAGGGTAAGAGCACTGCGGCATTGGGTATGGCGCTGCGCATGATGGGTCACGGCATGAAGGTGTCGATCATCCAGTTCATTAAAGGCGCAATGGACACCGGTGAGCAGGCAATTTTTGACGCATTCCCGGACCTCGTGGAAATGCGCCCAATGGGCGAAGGCTTCACCTGGGACACTCAGGACCGTCAACGTGACATCGAGAAGGTTCGTGAAGCTTGGGAGGCCTGCAAGGCTCGCATCATGGATCCAGATTGGAAGATGGTGATATGCGACGAACTCAACATCGCTATCCGATACGATTACCTTCCAGTAGACGAGGTTCTTGAGGTCTTGGCCCAAAAACCCGACGACACTCACGTGATCATCACGGGCCGAAACGCCCATGTACGTCTGATCGAAGCCGCTGATCTGGTCACAGAAATGAGTCTGGTCAAACACCCGTTCAGAGCCGGGGTAAAAGCCCAGGCCGGGATCGAGTTCTAATGCCGTCCCAACCGATTGAGATCATCGAGGCCGAGGAGATGTCCGCTCTCATCAGGCTCGAGAACGTCGGACTTGGATACGAACTGGATATTTCGATTGCCATAGAGCGCAGTCTGCTGCTGCGGATACGCATAGCCGAGGTGTCGGCGTTGTGTAAGCGAATGTCACGTAGGGCGACACAAACCCGATCCGACGACGCCTATCGCGTAACCGTCACAGAAGAAAACGTCGTTAGCGTGGGCTATAAGCTCGCGAAGGCACTTACCAAAATTAACAACCGTAGCCTTACTTCCGCTGAGGTATGCGAGGTGTTAGGCATCTCCAATCTCGAACGCATAAGATGGACGAAATCAGGCCGACTGGTGTCAGCCGGTAAAGAAGAGATCGGCCGCTCAGGATCCGTAAAATCCGACCTATACCGTCCTCGAGATATCGTCTCGATTAGCTCGGATCACATTGCAGATTGGCGGACTGTTTAAGGCCTATGCTTCAGGGCTACTACCGACTGATCGTGGCTAGCCTGTAGGTTCAGCCAGTACTCCGTCGAAGTACCAAACACTACACCAAGCTTTGAAGCCAGATCGAGCGAAACGGATAACTGCTCGTTCAAAAGCATTTGGACCACAGAATCGTCTGAAAGACCCAATGCGAGGGTCAGGGCTTGGGCATCCAGCTTAAACTCGGGAAGGTAATCCAAGCGGAGATGCTCGCCTGGGTGAGCAAGAGGTCTTGAAAGGCGTGAATAGTAGCCATCCCACGGTATCGGGTCGGCTCGATGCTGTTTCATGAGGTGGACACCGCCTTTGTTCCCCCAACTTTCTTTGTTCGAGATGGCCTTTTCGCTGTCGAAACTGCCGCCTTGTTCACCGGACGGTTGGCATAAGGAGCCGCCATAAGTCCGTTGAATTTAATCAAGCGCTCTGCGAACTGCATGGTCGTGACTGGGGGATGGACGCCTCTTATCTCACCATTCAAGACGCGCTTTTCTGCGAGTGCCACGATGGCTTCATCGAATACGTCGCGCCCCGTAAGGCTAGTGTCTCCGATCGCACGTAAGAAGCTGTACTGGTAACCAGGAACCTCCATGTAAAACCCGTAGATCCGGCCACGATTGTGCTCGTGTCTAAGGAAGCCCGTTTTGTTGGCTGGTGTTGGATCAAAAGGACCGCCTTCCACCAAATTTTGCAGCAGAACGCTAATATGCTGGCCAAGTGCTACGGAGAACGAGTCCAGATATTCAGCGTCTTGCCGCTCCAGACAAATCGGAATGGATTTGCCGATAGATGGAACAGCTTTCCAAATCGCCCCGGTTGGTAGCGCAAGAAGATCGATAAGGCGGTCTTTTTCAACCAACCGGCACGCATCAGCGGGATCTCTCTTCCACACTTCAGCCCTACGGCTTTGAACGTAAGCGATCGCTTCCGCAGATAGAACAATGTGGTGGCTTTCCGAGGCACCGGTCATTTGCAACTCGCCAGGTGAGACATAACGGCAAGATGCTACTTATCGTCTGTCGACGTAAAGTCATCAAATTTCGACCATGCCCTTATGGGTCAGGTCTTCAAAAATGAACTACGGAAGGTGTTTGCAGCGCACGTCCGCAGCCACCGCCTAGAACGCGGGTGGAGTCAAGAAGATCTCGCCAGTAAGGCCGGGTTACACCGCACCTACATCGGCTCTATCGAGCGCTCCGAACGTAACGTTTCAATCGACAACATCGACCGCATTGCGCTAGCATTGAAGGTAGAGCCGACCGAGTTGCTCCGACGCTAAGTGTCCGCTTTACGAGGGTCGAGCGATTGCACTTCGGCCTGTGGTAACGCTCCCATTTCAACGAGTGTGTTGACGGCTTCGCTATAAGCCGGAAAGTGTTCACGCCAACCCTTCATGCCGCCGATCCTACCTATAGCCAAAATTGCAGCACGGTGACTGGATGTGAGCAGTTGCACCTGATCCCTAAGACTAGCCACCTCCGCTTCTAAAGCGGCTATACGGGCAGCAGAACGGGCAGGGGAGCTTTTAGAGAACTTGAGAGCAACCGCTCGCACAGCCTTTTGTCGTTCAACAGCCTTCTCAACTCGTTCACGCAAGTGCTCACGTCTTGTCAGAGATGTGGCGTGAGGGAACCGTCCGTCAGATCGCTCAGACACCTGTCGGAATGTGATGGTGGTATCCAACTGGATCATCTGTTCGACGATCTCGTCAACGAGTTGAATGTCATCGATTGCGGACATCCCCGATACTAACATGAAGATCGCTCCCCTCAGGGAACACCTTGGCTCCAGGCACTTCGGCTAGCGCAGCCCGAATTCCGGCCAACCTCTCCTCGGCATGAGCTAGTTGAGCACCAAAATTTGGCGCAGGGCTCGGGCGTGCCTTTAGGCGACCAATGTGCAACTCATATCGGTCCTTGAGTGTCTCAAGGTTCCTTTGCTCTTCAGGAGAGTCGGTGCGAGCCAAATGATTACAAGAATTAAAGCACTCGAGATGTTTAACGCATGGGCTTGCTGCAAAGCTGTTCAGACAAAAGCCGTATGGCGTAAAATGCAAAGCTCCAGCTTCGGCGTTGAGGTAATCAAATGCTGCCTCATCACCAGATTCTTGCTGGATGCGTATAAAAGCTTTGACAACAGGACCCTGAATTTTCTGACCTCTAATGAGGTCAAACGCTCTGCGTGCGTGCTCTCCTAGTTTGGCTGCAGCTTTCAACGTCTGCGGCTCCATTTCGTCCAAATGCTCCGCAAGGGTGCGATGGTCGTAGACGTAGCTTTGCGCGGTAGATCTGCGATTAAAACGTTTAGTAATTATCGTATCGGCCACACCCTGCCGGAAAAGCTCTGTATTTTGGAGGTGACGCAGGGAGTGAGGGTTAATCGAAATCTGCTTGGATCGATCAGTCTCTCCGTACCGACGGAACAAACGACCACCTTCACCATCACCCGATAGCTGCATCTCAAGGTCTTGTGTCGACATACATTGCACACTGAAGTAGCGTTCTAAGTCGATGATCGCGTCGTGGGCAGCCTCGGCTCTTGCTCTACCAGGGAACAGAAATAACCGGTCCTCCAAACCAAATGTGCCTGAAGTTGACTTACCTAATCGGAGGTCTTGTAGCTTCGTGGGCATAGTCGTGCGTACGAATTTCTCCATATCCCCAGCAAGTACAAATAAGTTCCGCTTCGACACGCGCTCGCTTGGCTGCAGCTCTATAGGCCTTCCATCTGCCTCGCGAAGATAAAGCGGCTGTTTCGTATTTGACTGAGCGCGACGAAAATAGTCATTCACTCGCGAGCTTGCACCTGAGGCCCTTAAGGCGTGACTTTGATGTGCTCTAATTTCGTTGAGACCGCGGTTGTCGTAGTTCTGTCGATATTTTCGTTTGAGGGCATCGGGTACGTCTTCAACCGAAATTCGGATCATGCCCGTCATACGCGTGTAGGCGTCGGTCCACGTGAGAAGATCATCAGCTTGGAAGTCGGGGAATAGGCGTCCCGATTGCCTTTGCCGTTTTACGGTTACTCTGAGTGGATCTGTTATGGATCGCGCTCGAGCAATGCTCCCAGTGATGGAAGATGAGAGAAGCGCAGGGACGTGTTGAACTTTCTCTATAAATTCGAAGCGACGGGCATCTTGCCCTTGCTTTTTAGCAAAATGATGTAGAAGAAAATCGGGTCTATTAGGACCATATTTTCCAATCAAGGGGCGCTCAAAATCGCCCTGTGTCAGACAGGCGGCGGGCAGGGACACTATTTCCCCAACTCTCAGGCCAGTACAAATAAGAATTTTAGCAGCTTCTAAACGAACAACGTCAGAAACGGTTTCCGGATTGGCTGTATATGCTATCCTAAGAAGCTCAAATAGATCTTCATCATTCGGCAATTTATCTTCGAAATGCTTCTGAGTTAAATCGGTTCTTAGGGATCTCGGACGTTTACTGTCTACTTGCCTCTTTGCTGCAAAATTGACCTGTTTAACGCGTTGCGCGATTTAATTTTGCTCAACGCGGGCGACACAAGCTTGTTTTAAGGGGCGCGAATTCGCGATCCCGGTGCTGTCGAACCAAGTTGAAATGGTGGCTTGCAGAGTACTGCCTCGCTTACCAGATGCGGACATTAGCAATGCCGCGATATAAGCGTTTCTCACTATATCGTGCGTAATATCCTCTGGCTTTACCGCATTGGCGCAGCCTGCGAGTACTCTAAAGCTTTCTCCAACATTGACCGCAAAGTTTCCTGGCGTGCGGCCCTTAATGAGAATGTCGTGAATGGCTATCGCTTTAAATAGCTCAATCCAGTGAGGCGACATAATAAACGGGGCTTCATTCCCAGTGACAGCCAATATTGCATCTCTAGCGGATGCGTTCACACCGAAGCTCGAAATTACTTTGCGTGGCCGCTCTATTTTTCCGGCTATGGCTGATAGGTCCCACCACTCATCCTTGCTAATTTTTCCGCTAGTGGGATCGTATTGAGGATTCCAATTAATATTGTTTTGTTCTGCTCGAATTTTAGCAGTGGAGATAAAGCTAGAATACGGGCTGCTCATCGCTTCCTCCCACTTCCGCAGCCTCGATGATTGCTGACACACTCTCTAGGGTGGTGCGTAACTGCATCATTGCCGGCGAGACACGGAAGACGCGTTGCGGCTGATCGAAAGACTTAACCACGGCCTCTAAGCTCTCGCGGACGCCCCGGTGAATTGCAGCGTCATTAACTGGCAAAAACTTGTGGCAGGTGTAGCAGGCAAGAACAGGGTTGCGTGTGCACGTCGATTGACCCGCATGGCAAGCGCCAATACCACTTATGGGTATGCCATGAGGCATACCAACGACCTGCTGATCAGGTGCCAATCTAAGCAGATTGGCGGCTGAAATCATATCGCCACGCTGGGCCGATGAAACTGCTTGATACACAGCTGAATTGCCCAGCGCAGCGTTCACTAGATCGTTCTGTGTGGGCGAAGCTTCGAAGTAAACGTTCGCTGCCGTGGTGTCTGTGTGGCCTAGGAAATCAGAGACCACTTCACGAGAAGCTCCATGATCTACCAATCTTTGGGCGCTAGTGTGCCTAAAATGATTAGGCGAGTAAGCGACTCCGGTAATCGATCTGGTGAGCGCCGAAAGCTTCCTTGAGCACGCCTGCGGATTCAACCCAAGGAACTTATCTGAGGTATAATTGCGCACGCTTTGATACTTAAGAAAGATTGGACACCAACTCGCCTGAATTTTTCGTCGAACAATGCGACCAGTTTTCTCGTGCCGCTGCTTTATAAGCGTGACGGATATATGAACTGTGTTTTTATCAAAAATGCGCACATCATTTAACGTCAGCATGGCCATTTGCAGAGGCCGAAGGCCGAACTGAAACGCAATAGCGAGCAAACATAGATCTCTTAGGAAGTCCGGATCGAATATTTCAATATCATTGGTCATTAATGCCGAATATTTATCTATGTATTCGACAATTTTAGACCTATCCGCTAAAGAGATGAACGCACAACCATCCGAAACAGATTTCTATTTACTAGACGAAAACCCCGGCAGGCTTCTAATTAAGTCTCTGTCTGATGGTCTCCAATGAGCAATACTCCACTTAGCCATCCAGTGAAGAATTTGCCGAAGCGATTGAATATGGCGCTGAGGAAATTTATCTAGAATTTCTAATGACCATCGCCCCATGAATTCAGAGGGGGACAAATCTTCACACAAGCGCTTAAAGCGAACGAAATCGCCAAAGTCGATGTTATTAAAAGAACTATAATACTTTAATCCAGTAGCGATCTGATCACTTTGAATATATTCAAGCACCACCCTCATAACAACGGGGTCTGAGACAGTTCCTGCCTTTCGGAAATCAAAATTTACGATTGAGCCCGAATGGTGAACCGCCCAAACACAGGATGAAATATCTCGTATCACACGATCCTTCTGTGCAAATTGATCATAATATCGAACCAGCGAGGGGAGGGGCGGAAGACTAAGTATTGAAGTTGTGGGGCGGTTTTCATCCCAAAGATCAAGCTGATTACCCATTACGACTTGATGCTCCTCAGCGTGGCCAAGCTGTCATTGAATGTTTCCTCCCAGACAGCGGCCTGCATTGGATCAAAGTATGCGCGTGCATAATGGTAGGGCATCTCCGACGATCTGGACCATCCGAAGAAGGGCCGCAGCCTGTGAACGGCTTCTTCCTGTTCCATCCCACCATCGACAAAGCGCTGCAGCCGAAGCACAGCGGCAGTATGGCGTAATGAGTGAGGCGTGATTTTATCTATCCGCCGGCTCGCCAGAATATCCCTCGACGGAGCGCTAAGGGTTCTATTCAGAATCTCGAACACATAATCCAGGGAGCTCGCAGAGAGCGGACTTTCTTCCGCAGACGTGAGCATAAACTCATGGGGAGGGTCGCCCCGGAAGCTCGTCAGATAGGTCTCCAAACCTCCGACGAGAGAAGCTGTCAGAGGAACTTGCCTAGTCGCCAAACTATTTTTCAGGCGAGCGGCCTTAGCGCGGGGGTCAACCGTCGAATGACTAGCGGCAATATCAAGCCAAAAGCGATTTTCTCCCACTTCGACGTCAAATTGCGATCGAAATGAGCCGACATTGAGTATCAGGAGTTCACTTTTTCTCAGACCAAGTTGCAGAAACAACATGAAAATCATGTGTTCCGCCAACGGATTTCGTTAGTTCGAAATGGATTGTTGGAACTTTCCGGATGGACCAGTGAAAAGAGGTCTTCCAGCACCTCGTACGGAACGCAGCGAATATGGGGCGGTTTTATTCGGCGACGTGGCCGCAGCTGGCTATAGCGGGCGGCCATAAATTGGAGCTTACGCTGCAATGAAAGTGCTTCAGAACCGGTGATCTCTCTTAGAAACCCAAAGACGAAATCGGATACTAGCGGCCAAGTGCGATCATTTTCCGCATTCTGACGCGACAGTAGGAACGAGGACAACAGCGTGTCCATTGCGACCAGATCGGGCTCTGTGAGTGCAGAGTCTACATCGATTTGCGGCCGCATCGTTGAGGCATGTTGATATAAGGCATTCACGGCGTTGGCATATTTTTCACGAGTTGAGACCGCCAAGTTCGCCTTAAAGAAATCAACCCAAATCGTGCCGCAGTACGCTGGCAAGCCAAGCTGGTTCAAAACTACAGGACCGGTAAGTGGCAGCTGATTGTCGGGAATGGTCATGCACTACAACGCGAAACTTTGTTGCGTTGTGTCCTGCGGCTGCCAATCAGACAATAGGAAAAGTGATTGATATATCACGCAAAAAAGACCGCTTCTGCGCCGTTTTGATTGCTGCGAAGCGGTCTTTTCCGCTAACGCTGTGAAGTTATGCAACACTCACGAACTTGTGCTCGCTTCGCATAATATTCCTTAGGCGATATTCTATACCAGCTCAACGGTGCCCCTTTGCGCTGCACTTGCATCAACGCGCACAATATGGTTGAGCGGTTCTAGGCCGCGTCACAGACTTCGATCACGCGTCTCAGGCGCGCTATCTTATAACGCATTGTAATTCGACGGTTGGCTGAATACGTTTGCCGAAGATGACGAAAGCAACCTGGCAAATAGCCAAGTTGTTCGCCGTAATGAGCTTGCTCGTTGCGGTTTTCGTCGCGACGCCATTCACGGATGCTACGGCATGTACGTTTGAACTGCCGTCTATACAGCAAAGCTTGTCCGACGCTTCAGATAGCGATGGCTCGTTGGATGCTGACGGCGTTGCGTCGTGTGCGCATGGCCACTGCCATCACACGGCATCGTAACGCGGCGCACCACAAATCGAGGCGGAAAATCGGGTTTTGAGCCCCCTGCTCCGCCAATTCTGGCACGTTAACGATTATCTGGAGACACGTGCTCCAGACGGATTAATGCGCCCGCCAAAGGGCTGATCAGACGCTGCGTATACGCACATCTATATGAAACCTTTGGATATTTCTTATGTCACGGACATCATTGCGTCTGGCGCTGATCGCTGCCGGATGTGGGGTAGCGTCGCTTGCTGCGACCTTGCCCAACTTGGCGCGTGCAGAACCTGCGCCATCCTACCAACAGCTTCCGGCGGGCTTGACCCAAACTCCGCGCGCAACCGAAGCCAACGCCCTTGCCGATGCCGCACAGGCACGGGTCCGCCAAGCGCTAACGCGGCCCAATCCGACACTAGCGTTCTCGGCCGACAATGCATTCGGTACCGGTCCTTACAAGAATTGCGGCGGTAGCGACCTGAGCCTATCGGTCGAGCAAAACGTGGACTTTTGGGGCCGAAGGTCAGCGCGCACCAACATAGCGCGCGCTGACGCAGGCGTCGCATCGGCCCGCCGTGATCTGGCGTTGATCGACGCCAGCGGACAGTTGGCTTTGATCTATGCCGAGGCAGAGGCAGCACAAAAGCGCGCGGCGCTAGCGCAAGAAGCACTGACACTGGCGCTTGCGGACGCGCGCGCGGCGGTGGCTCTGGTCGAGGCCGGACGTGAGCCCATGCTCCGAGCTATACAGGCCGAAAGCGAGGCAGCGTCGGCCCGAGCCGCTTTGGACGAAGCCAATGCCGAGGAACTGGCGGCCTTCGCTCGCTTGACCGGTCTGGCGATGCTGGCGCAGCCGGTCACCGCCATTGAGGCCAGCCTACTGGCGACCGCCTCAAGTGCGCCGTTGAACCAATCAGACGACGCGCCGGCCATACGGATCGCCGAGGCCGAGCGTCTGGCTGCCGAACGACGTGTAGCCGGAGAGCGCACGAACGCCCGCCTTGACGTCACAGCAAGCGCT
>NZ_JSYD01000072.1:0-19046 GCF_054824005.1 Brevundimonas sp. GN22
TCGCTGTTCAGAAGGCGAGGGGGCTTTAGCCCACCTTCACCCGCATGGCGGCTTCCGGCAGGTCCTCGCCAAAGGCGCGCTGATAGAACTCAGCGATGGTGGGGCGCTCCAGCTCGTCGCACTTGTTCAGGAAGGTCAGGCGGAAGGCGGTACCCACGTCGCCGAAGATCTCGACGTTCTGGGCCCAGGTGATGACCGTACGCGGCGACATGACGGTGGAAATGTCTCCGTTCATGAAGGCGTTGCGCGTCATGTCGGCGACACGAACCATCGCGGCGATTTGGCGACGGCCATTCTCGTCGGCGTACTGCGGCACCTTGGCGGCGACGATCTCGGCTTCCACATCATGGTCGAGATAGTTCAGCGTGGTGACGATGTTCCAGCGGTCGAGCTGGGCCTGGTTGATCTGCTGTGCGCCGTGATACAGGCCCGTGGTGTCACCCAGACCCACGGTGTTGGCGGTGGCGAACAGGCGGAAGTACGGGTTCGGGCGAATGACGCGGTTCTGGTCCAGGAGGGTCAGAGCGCCTTGCGCCTCCAGCACGCGCTGGATCACGAACATCACATCCGGACGTCCGGCATCATATTCGTCAAACACGAGGGCGACGGGGCGTTGCAATGCCCACGGCAGGATGCCTTCGCGGAATTCGGTAATCTGCTTGCCGTCTTTCAGGACGATGGCGTCCTTGCCGATCAGGTCGATACGGCTGACGTGGCTGTCGAGGTTGATACGCACCAGCGGCCAGTTCAGAAGGGCGGCGACCTGCTCGATGTGGGTCGACTTACCCGTGCCGTGATAGCCCTGAACCATCACGCGGCGGTCGAACGCAAAGCCTGCACAGATGGCAATCGTGGTCTGCGGGTCGAACTTGTATGTCGGATCGATTTCCGGAACGTGGCTGTCGCGCTCGTCGAAGACCGGAACAAGCATGTCGGAATCAATGCCAAACACCTCGCGCAGCGTCACCTTGCGGTGCGGGGCCAAGGTCAGCAGCGGATCAATGTTGGCGTCGAGCGGAGAGGTCATGGCAATCCATTAGAGCGGGCGCGTTCATGGCTCAACCGCCATCAACTGATACGATCGGGAGTTTAGGCGGCGTGACCGGCCTTTTTAAGCGTCTTGTACGCTTTGATCACGTTCTGGAGTTTTGTCTCGGTAGCGCGGTCGCCGCCGTTGGTGTCGGGGTGGAAGCGTTTGAGCAGCTCGTGATAGCGCGCCTTGACCGCTTCCTTTGCCGCGCCGGGCTCCATACCCAGTTCGGCCATCGCCTGACGCTCCAGCTTGCCCATGCGCGCCTCGGCCTCGGACATGACGGGTCCAGCCTGATCGTTCACGCGACGCTCGAACAAGCCAAAGCTGTCCTGCCAGCCATTGGGGTTGGCAGCGCCACCGCCCATTTTGGCATTGATGGCTGCGTTGACGCGTGAGTTGCGGCTGACCTTCATGTCCCACGTCGGGCGTCCGCCCGTCATGGCTTCATTTTCTTGGGCGGCGCGAATCTGCCCCTCGGTCATGCCCGCGTAGAAGTTCCAGCTCTTGTTGTACTGGGACGCGTGGGGCTGACAGAAGTTATAGAAATCGTTCAGGCGTTCGCGCGACTTGGGCGCACGTGCAGTGGCCGGTTTTGAACAGCCTTCGAAGTCGCACGGCTTTTCGCCGGGCTTCAGGTGCAGTACGTCTTCGGTCGCCGCCTCTTCTTCGGGCTTGGGCGGCTTCACCCGAATATCGGTGAAACGGGGTTTGTATTCGAATGACGCAGACATCGTTGCAAGTGTAAGCCTGATTTGGACTGCTTCAAGGACTTGACCTATGTCCGAAGGCCCTGTGGCGCAAATTATCCGACAAAAGTTGGATGCCGCGCTCTCTCCGCAACGTTTGTTGATCGAGGATGACAGCTGGCGGCACGCCGGCCACCATCACGACGGCGGCATGGATGCCCAGCCCGGCGGCGAGAGCCACTTCAACCTGACCGTAGTCAGTGCTGCGTTTGAAGGGCAATCCCGCGTCAATCGCCAGCGCATGGTCCAAAAGCTGTTGGCCTATGAACTGGCGGGCCCGATCCACGCCCTGTCGATCTCGGCAAAAACTCCGACTGAGGATGAAAAATAATAACGTTGTTCGGCGTTCATCCTGTCTTAGCGACTCGACCATAATGTCGCCGCCAACGAAATAGCCGTGGGACGCGAGGGGCGGCCAATATGGTGGGTGGTGGAAGTATCGGGCGTGGCCTACATGGCGACGTGCCGGGCTCGGCTGGTCAAGCGCTGAGCGCAATTTTAGAGACGCAGTATCTCAGGTACCTGATCATCGTCAGCTGGGGTGTCGCTATGTGCGCCACAGTGGGCCTGAAGGTCGGGATGGCGTGGTTTGTGGCCACGCTGACGGCAGGCATGCTGCGTAGTCTGGCAGAGCGCCGCGCGAGCCGTCGGGAGCAGAACGACTGGGGCACAATCTTCCCTGCGGTGGCGACCTTGTCGACCGTCGCTTGGGCGGCGGCTCCGTTGCTGGCGTGGTTTTCCGGCCGATCCTTCGGTCAGGAGATGGCCGTGGCCCTTTTGGCCTCTGGCTATGTGTTGGTTTTCGCGCAACTGCGAAACTCCCCGCGTCAGGCCGTACTGATCTCGTCGCCCTATGGCGGCGCAGCCGTCATCATCGCTTCCTCGCTTTGGGGCACGCCCGAGTTCTGGGCGTTTCTGGCGATGGGTCCGCTTATGTTGGGCGGTCTGTTCGTGCTGGTCTTGATGACCATGCTGCGCGAAGAGCGGATCATCGCCTTCCAGGAGCACCAGACCCACTTGATCGCCGAACTGGAAGCAGCGCGCGACAAGGCCGATGCGGCCAATACCGCCAAATCCAGTTTCCTCGGTGTGATTTCGCACGAACTTCGCACGCCCATGAACGGCGTTCTGGGTGCGGCTCAGTTGTTGAGCGCTTCACGCCTCGATGCCCAGCAGCGCGAGATGCTGTCTATCATCCGCAACTCGGGCGACAGCCTGCTTTCTCTGCTGAACGACATCCTTGATCTGACCAAGATCGAGGCGGGCAAGATGTCTTTTGAAGTGGTCGATATCGACCTCGATGCGCTCCATCGCCGCCTGCTGTCGCCATTTGAAGCACAGGCGAGGGCGAAAGGCCTCGTTATCACGCCGGTCTTTAGCGGTGAGGTGCCAGCGATTGTGCGCGGGGATCCTCTGCGTGTTTCGCAAATCCTGTCCAACCTGCTGTCGAACGCCGTGAAGTTCACGGACAAGGGCGAGATTCGCTACGGCGTCTTCGGTCGCAGGATTGCGGACAACCGCGTTGCTTTTGAATTCTCGGTCGAGGATTCGGGGGCCGGTATCGCGCCAGATGACCTGCAACGACTGTTCCAGCCCTTCACCCAGATCGACAACTCGTCGACGCGTAAATATGGCGGCACGGGACTCGGCCTGACCATTTCTCGTCGATTAGCCAATATCATGCAGGGCGATATTCATGTTGTTTCTGAAGTTGGCGTAGGTTCCACCTTCACCTTCATGGTCGAGGCCGAAGTCGTCGCTTGGGACGATCAGGTGGTCGAAGAAACCGAAGCTAGCGCACAAGGCGAGGTCGAAGGTCTTAAGGTGCTGGTTGTCGAGGACCACCCAGTGAACCGGATGATCCTCGAAGCGTGGATGGGCAGCAACGGGCATCAGGCCACGACAGCCGAACACGGCGGGATGGCCGTTGAGCAGGCTTTAACACAGGCCTTCGATCTGATTGTCATGGACGTGAACATGCCGGTCATGGACGGGCTGGAGGCGACCCGCCAGATTCGTCAGGGCTCGTCACTGAATGCAGACACGCCTATCATCGTCTTGTCGGCCTCTGCTCGCGTTGAGGACCATCAGGCAGGATTCGATGCTGGTGCCGATGCCTATCTGAACAAGCCGATCGATTTCAGGCAGTTGGCCACATACATGAACCGGTCATGTGAGGGGCGGGCCGCTCTGCGAGGACTTAGCGCAACGACGGAGCTGGCCCACTTTGCCGCCTAGGCGAGATCGTGAAAGAATAAGCTTAATCATGCGCTTCCATTCGGCGGCCAAGGCGTTAGCCTATGGGAATGATTATCGATCCCGCCGCCGTTACTGCCTTGCCGCCCACTCTGGCTGAAATCGACAAGCGTCTGAGCGCAGACGCTGTCGTCATTGCCAAGGCCATCGACATGCTGGGTGGCTTTGCGATCAACCTGGTGATCGCGCTGGTAATCTTCGCTGTCACGCTGGTGGCGGCGAAATGGGCCAGTTCTGCAGCGCGCAAAATCCTGTCGCGCACCCGCGCGGTGCGTCGCGATCCGACAGTTTTGGCATTCCTCGTTCAGATCGTGCGGGTCGTGGTGATCGTGATCGGTATGATTGCGGTGCTTCAGCGACTGGGCGTCCAGACGACTTCGATCATTGCCGTGCTGGGCGCAGCGTCGCTGGCTGTGGGTCTGGCGCTTCAGGGTACGCTATCCAACGTGGCGGCAGGTGTGATGCTGCTCCTGTTGCGTCCATATCGTGTGGGCGAGGTTATCGAGATCGGCGGCGTTACGGGGCAGGTCCAGAAGCTGGACCTGTTCACCACCCAACTGTCGACCGCAGGAAGCAGCAAGGTGATCGTGCCGAACGCTAAGGTGCTGGGCGACGTGATCACCAACCTCAGCGGCCAAACCAATCGCCGCATCGAAATCCATTTCACCGTGGGTTACGGCGAAAACCTCAACACGGTTCGCGAAATTCTGACGAACACCGCGATTAGCCATTTTCGCGTGCTAAAGGAGCCCTCGGTATGGTGCGGTGTGACGGCCTTACAGGATAGTGCCGTTCAAGTGACCTTGCAGGCTTGGGTGCGGTCCGACGACCACTTCCAGACGCAGTCAGACCTTATTCAAGCGGGTAAAGAAGCGCTGGATCGTGCGGGCGTCGAAATTCCATTTCCGCATCAAGTCTCAATCAATCACGGCGAACTGGCGATGATGCCAGCGCCGGACCAAGCCCCCGTTCAGAAAGACTGAGTGCGTTGCGTTACGATTTTGCCTCCGACAACACCGCAGGGATGGCTCCGTCCGCGCTAAAGGCGCTGGTGGATGCCAACCAGGATTTCGCAGCGGGATATGGAGCGGACGCCTACTCAGCAAAGGCTGCCGATGCAGTTCGCGGATTGCTGGATGTGGATGCCGATGTTCGTTTCGTATTCAGCGGAACGGCAGCGAACTCCATTGCGCTTTCGATGCTGGCCCAGCCTTTCGAGGCAGTTTTGGCGCACCATACGGCGCACGTCTGTACGGATGAAACCGGCGCGCCCGGTTTCTTCGGCCATGGCATGGGTCTGATCGGCTTGCCGGGGTACTCGGGCAAGATCGACGTGGATGGCCTGTGCGCCGCTCTGGACGAGCCTGTCGTCGGCCATCGTCAACCTCCCGCTGCCCTGACCCTGACCCAAGCCACCGAATACGGCACGGTTTACAGCGAAGACGAGATGGCGCTGCTGATCCGCATGGCTAAGGGAGCCAATCTGGGCGTGCACGTTGATGGCGCGCGTCTGGCCAACGCGGTGGCTGCGGGCTTTGACCCCAAGTCGTTGGGACGTATGGGCGTCGATATCATCAGTCTGGGTGGCGCAAAGGCCGGTGCACACGGTGTCGAAGCCTTGGTGGTGCTCAACCGTTCGCTTTCGTCGCGTCTGGACAACCGGTTGAAGCAATCCGGTCAGACCGCATCGAAGGGCCGTCTGTTGGCTGCGCCTCTGGGTGGGCTAATCCAGAGTGGCGAGTGGCTTTCCGGCGCTCAGAACGCCAACGCTATGGCGCAGCGTCTGGCCGATGGGATTGAAGCCTCCACGCCGTTCGTGCTGGCCCATCCGGTGGAATCCAACACTGTCTTCGTGCGTATGTCGGACGAAGCCTTGGCAGCGGTCCGGAACAAAGGTTTCGCGGTTTACGCATTCGATGACGGTTCCGTTCGTTTTGTATGCTCGTGGGCAACGAAAACCGAGGCAGTTGATGAACTTATCGCTGTCTTGAGCAATTTGGACTGAGGGGCTTTGCCCCATAGGCCGCAAACCCAAAGGAAGGCAGCGAACCATGCGTGGTGAAAGAGGCGGTTCGCGACGGGGCGATGTAACCACCAAGGCCACACAGGCCGGAGCAGATACTGCGGTGTCTGACACGCCCAAAACCTTGGCCGCAATCGGCAATCTGATCTCATTGGTCGGGCGTTCGGGTGCGCCTCAGTTGCCGTGGCGGATCACAGGCGCTGTTGGCCTGACCCTGGCAGGCAAGGGTTTGGGCGTCGCGGCTCCGTTGGTGCTTGGTGCAGCGGTGAACAAGCTGGCCGAAGGGCAGGGCGCAGCCGCCTCTGTGGGGCTGGGATTTGCCGCTTTTGCGGTCGGTTGGGCGGTTATACGCCTGTTGGCAGCGGCCACGCCTCAACTCTCCGACGTCGTATTCGCGCCCGTGCGAGCGGCGGCGCAACGGAAGACGGCGGCTGATGCTTTTGCCCACGCATTGAGCCTATCGACCGATTTCCACCAGACCAAACGCTCAGGGACCTTGTCGCGGGTGATGGATCGCGGATCGCGGGCGGTCGACTTCCTGCTGCGCATCCTGATGTTCAATCTGGGGCCGACGCTGCTGGAGCTCGTGCTCGCTGCTGCGGTTCTGGGCGGAAAGTACGACTGGCGTTTCGCCTTGGTGGCGATTGTTGTGGTGGCCGTTTATGCGACCGTCACCTTCATGATGGCCAACTGGCGACTGGAACACAGGCGCACGATGAACGCGGCCGACGCCGAGGCGGCCGGCTTGTCGGTTGATGCACTGCTGAACTACGAGACGGTCAAATCGTTCGGCGCTGAAGATCGCACGTCGGCGGCTTATGAGCGCTCCCTGTCGGCCTACGCCACAGCTTCGCTAAAGGCGAACTCGTCGTTGGCGGCGCTGAACCTCATTCAAGCGGTCATCATGAATGTGGGGCTGGGTGTCATGGCGGTGATGGCCGGCTTTGAAGCCGCTGCGGGACGGATGGGCCCGGGGGATGTCACGGCGGCTGTCCTGATCATGACTTCGCTGTACCAACCGTTGAATATCCTCGGCTTCGCCTACCGGGAAATCCGTCAATCTTTCATTGACATGGAAGAGATGCTTAAGGTGATGCGCGAGAAGCCTCTGGTGGCGGATGCGCCCGATGCGAAGGATCTACCGCGCCCCGAAGGCGACTGCGGTGCCGAGGTGAAGTTCGATCACGTCAGCTTCCGTCACGACGCGCGCGCAAACGGTCTGACGGATGTCAGCTTCACCGTCCCGGCACACACGACCACCGCGCTTGTAGGTCCTTCTGGGGCGGGCAAGTCCACAATCGTCAAACTGGCCCTCAGACTGCTGGATGCCCAGTCGGGCAGTGTGTCGGTTGCGAGCCATGATGTCCGCAAGATCAAGCAACAGTCGCTGCGTCAGGCAGTGGCTCTTGTTCCGCAGGATGTGGCGCTCTTCAACGACACGCTGGCAGCCAATATCGCCTTCGCCCGGCCCAGTGCGAGCGAGCAGGAAATCTGGGCGGCGGTCGAAGCGGCCGAACTGGGTGATTTCATCCGCACCTTGCCCGACGGTCTGGAAACAAAGGTGGGCGAGCGTGGCCTCAAGTTGTCAGGTGGCGAACGCCAGCGTGTGGGTATCGCCCGCGCACTGATTGCCGACCCGTGTGTCCTTATTCTCGATGAAGCGACCAGCGCCTTGGACAGCCGTACAGAGTCGGCCATCCAGCAGACGCTGCGGAAAGCACGCAGGGGCCGGACGACGCTGGTTATTGCGCACCGCCTTTCCACCATTGTGGATGCCGACCAGATACTGGTTTTGAAGGCGGGCAAGATCATCGAGCGGGGGACCCACCATGAACTGGTGGCACGTCAGGGCGGCGAATACGCCACCTTGTGGCGCAAACAGACCCGTGCAGGCCAAACGGACGCTTAAGCGCCCAGTTTGGCCTTAAGCACTTCCTGCAAGCTGGCCAGAACCTGTTTGCGGGCCTCGGCCTGTTCCTCAGGCAGGATCAGCAGCAACCGGAAGCTCTGAGCGTGCACGGTGATGATGCGCCAGTCGAACATCTGATCGACAGGCGAACCATCCAGCAGGTCGCACAGGTTGGTGGCCGCACGGCACAGGTCTTCGCGCGCAAAGGGGCCCGCGGCGTCGATAATACCCGCCGACAGGGCATAGGCCTCGTTCAGCTTGTCGTGCACTTCATCGATCGATGCAGGCGGCGACATGTCCGCCAGCTTCTGGATCGTTTCTTCGACCAGAGCGAGGCTTTGGCTTTCCAGACCGGCGAGGTTCTCGGCCGCCTGTTTTAGGGCAATGCGTGTGCTGATGCCGCCTGGCTGATCGATCAGGCTGGAGAGGCGGGAGCGGCGACGATTGTGGGTAATTACAGTCGTCATTCCTTACCTGCCTTTCTGCGTATCTCGTCGGCGCGGCGCTCGGGGCCGGCATAGGGTTCGGATTTGAAGCGGCGGTCGGGACCTAGATAGTCCCCGACCTCCATAAACGGTCGGTTGTCGCGCGAGACCCAGACGATTCGCTCTAGAAGGGTGAGCGAACTGAAAGGCTTGGTAATCAGGAAGTTGGCACCACAATCGCGGGCCTCGGCGACCTGTGACTGTCGTACGTGCGCGGCAGTCATGATTACGGGCGCGAATGCGTTTGGTTCCAGCTTCGAGCGTCGTAACCACCGCACGAACTCGAACCCCGTCATGCCGGGCATATCCGAGTCCACCAGAATCAGGTCGATCGGATTTTCCTTGAGAATGGAGATGGCTTCGACTGCAGACGCGCAGGCATGGCGGGTCTTCAAGCCGAAGCCGTTGAGCGCGCGCATGGTCAGTTCCAGCGCGAACGGGGAATCATCGATGACCATGGTCACCGCGCCTTCAAAGTTGAAGACGGCGCTTTCGCGCAGGGCTTCCCCGATGCCTGGCGAACGCGTTGCCGTGAATGACACGCTGGCCGTCTCCGAACTTGGTTTGAGGCTTAGCCTAGACGGCCGATGGCGTAGAAGCGATCTGCACGCTGGGTGCGCAGTTCGGCGGCAGACAGGCTTGATAGGGTCTTGAGCTCTTCCTCGATGGCATCGCCGACAGAGGTGAGGGCTTCTGCTGGCGCGGTGTGGGCACCCCCGACCGGCTCCTTGATCACGCGATCAACGATCTTCAGTTCCATAAGGTCGGGACCGGTGATTCGCATGGCCATGGCCGCATCTTTCGCGCGGCTGCCGTCGCGCCACAGGATGCCTGCGGCACCTTCCGGCGAAATCACTGAATAGATGGAGTGTTCCAGCATCATCACACGGTTGGCCGCAGCGATGGCGATAGCACCGCCTGAACCACCTTCACCGGTGACAGTGGCGATGTAAGGCACGCCCAGCGTGAGGCCGCGCTCGGTCGAGCGGGCGATGGCCTCGGCCTGACCGCGCTCTTCGGCACCAAGGCCCGGATAGGCACCGGCGGTGTCGACGAAGCTGAGGACCGGAAGGCCGAACTGCTCGGCCATGTCCATCAGGCGCACCGCCTTGCGGTAGCCCTCGGGGCGAGCCATGCCGAAGTTGTGGCGCAGGCGGGTCTGCGTGTCATGGCCCTTTTCGTGGCCCATGATGACAACGCCCTGACCCCGGAAACGTGCGACGCCGCCTAGAATGGCTTGGTCATCGCCGAACTGGCGGTCACCGTGCAGTTCTTCGAAATCGGTGAACAAGCCATCGATATAGTCGATGAAATGCGGACGCTGTGGGTGGCGAGCAACCTGGGTGCGCATCCACGGATCGAGATTGGCATAGGTCTCGGAGCGCAGGACCGCAGCCTTGTTCCTGAGGGTGTTGATCTCATCCTCGAACGAACCGCTGGACGGAGCGAGCTGCGAAAGCTCGGCGATCTTCGCTTCCAGTTCTGCGATGGGTTTTTCGAATTCGAGATAGTGCGTGGCCATAAAGCGCCCGTGTAACGACCGCGCCATCTTGGCGCTACGGAAAGTGGCGGACCCTAAAACCCGTAGGGGTTCGGGGCAATAGTCAGCTTGATATCAGTTTTTTCGCGCCAGCGGGTGCGACTTGTGCACCACTTGCGACAATCGGTCGGTGGCGACGTGGGTGTAGATCTGTGTTGTCGAGATGTCCGCATGCCCCAGCAGGGTTTGGACCACCCGTAAATCGGCCCCGCCTTCCAGCAGGTGCGTCGCGAAGGCGTGGCGCAACACGTGCGGACTGATGCGCGCGGGATCGATTCCCGCAGCGGCGGCGGCCTCGTCCAACAGCTGTGCGAAGCGGCGAGGGGTGAGGTGGCCCGTTCTTCCCGTCGAAGGGAATAGCCATGGGTTGGCCGCCAGTTTCGCCTCGGCCTGTTTGTTGTCGGCCTTGGCGCGGGGCTGGCTGCGAATCTCCAGCCACGTCTTCACAGCTTCCCGGGCAGAGGCATTCAGCGGCACCAACCGCTCCTTGTTGCCCTTGCCGGTGATAATCAAATAGGCCGGATCGCGCTGAACCGCCGATAGTTTGAGACCCAGAGCCTCCGATACGCGCATGCCGGAGGCGTAGGTCAACTCCACCAGCGCAAGCAGCCGGACCGCCGAAGCGCTGTCACGCTCGGCGATGGTGGAGAGTAATCGATCCACTTCTTCCCGCGACAGGCTTTTGGGCAGGGGGCGACCTTGCTTGGGGGCATCCAGCCGCCGCGAAGGATCATCTGTGCGCCAACCTTCGCCCATGGCAAAGCGGTAGAACTGCCGAACGGACGCACGACGACGCGCCGCCGTTGCGGCAGACAGTCCGCGTCGCGAGAGATCGGAATACCAGCCCTCGACGTCTTCCTGATCTGCCTTCAACAATCCTCCGGCACCGGACAATGACTGCTCGGCGTCCGTGAGGTCGCGACCATAGGCAGCAAGCGTGTGCGGAGAGGCGTCCCGCTCGACGGCCATCATTTCCAAAAAGGCTTCGATTTGTGGGGTCATCGGCGGTGCTGAGGGGTGCGAGGTTTGTTCATCCGTGTATAGAAGAGGGCGTTAAGAACATGAACTGTGCTGCCTCGCCCGATTCTCCGATAATAAAGTTGAACCGCACCATAGCGTTGGTGGGTCTGATGGGCGTCGGCAAATCGACAGTCGGGCGCCGTTTGGCAGCGCGCTTGAACCTGCCCTTTGCAGATGGCGATCACGAGATCGAATCTGCAGCTGGAATGACAGTCAGCGAAATCTTTTCGACCCGTGGCGAAGCCGAGTTCCGCGCTGGGGAAGCCCGCGTGATGAAGCGCCTGCTTGAAGGGCCGCCGGTCATTCTGGCAACCGGTGGCGGGGCGATGATGAACGAAGAGACGCGCCGCATGCTGAAAGACCATGCTGTGACCGTATGGATGCGCGCCGATCTGGAAGTCATCGCCGAGCGCGTGGCGCGACGCGATACCCGACCGCTCTTGCGCGGCCGCGACACGCTGCAAGTCCTGAGCGAATTGGCTGAAAAGAGATATCCCGTTTACGCCGAGGCCGATTTGACCGTCGATGTCGGGGGCGGGTCCCACGGCGTTGCGGTCGATGCGATGCTGACGGCTTTGAGAGCATACGCACAAGGCGCACTGAACAAATGATCACGGCTATCCGCGTCGAAGGCGGCGATTTCCAACCCTATGAAGTGCTGGTCGGAAATGGCCTGCTGGCGACGCTGGGTGCGCGGGTAAAGGCCTTGGCTCCGACCCGTGTGGCGGTGATTACCGACAGCACTGTGTCCGGCATCCATGCCGACGCCGCGCTGAACTCTCTGCGGGAAGCAGGCGTGCCGGCTGAACTGGTCGTCGTGCCGGCGGGCGAGGCATCCAAGTCCTTTGCCCAGTTGGACGCTGTGCTGGATCAGGTGATCGCGCACGGACTGGATCGTCGTAGCCTTGTTGTGGCGCTGGGCGGCGGAGTGATCGGCGATCTGGCCGGGTTGGCCGCTGCACTGTTCATGCGCGGTATCGATTTCATTCAGGTGCCGACCACCTTGTTGGCCCAAGTGGATTCATCGGTCGGCGGGAAAACAGCCATCGATACCCCGCGCGGGAAGAACCTGATCGGCGCATTCCACCAGCCGCGTCTGGTTCTGGCCGACATCGATCTGCTGTCGACGCTGCCCGCAAGGCAAATCCGATCCGGCTGGGCTGAAATCCTCAAGCACGGCCTCATCTGTGATGCGGAATATTTCGAATGGCTTGCCGGCGAGGGTGCTGTGGGAGCGGCGGGCGATGCCGCTGCGCTAACCAAGGCTGTTGTCCGTTCGGTCGAGATCAAGGCGCAAGTGGTTGGTGAAGACGAGAAGGAAGCTGGCCGGCGCGCGCTGCTCAATCTCGGTCACACCTTCGGCCATGCGCTGGAGGTCGAAGTCGGTTTCGACGATACCCTGACACACGGCGAGGCCGTGGCCCTCGGCTGTGCCATGGCTTTCCGGTATTCGGCATCGACAGGTCTGTGCTCGGCCGAGGACGCCGAGCGGGCAGAGCAGGGCATTCGCTCGGCGGGCCTGCCCACACGGCTTTCCGACATCGCGCATGCTTTCAAAGCCGACGTGCTGTTGTCCCGTATGCTCGGCGACAAAAAGGCCGAGGGCGGAAACCTCACGCTGGTTCTGGCCAAGGGCATAGGGCAGGCGTTCGTCGACAAGAAAGCGGACACCGCTTCGGTCCTGGCCTTCCTCAAGTCTGAAGGCGCAGACTAATGCTTACCTCCGTCGTGCTTGAAAACGAGCATGTACGGCTGGAGCCATTCACCGACAGGCACAAGGCTGAGGTCGCGCGTGCATTGGATCACGACCCAGAGGCTTGGCACGGCATGGTCGGGGCATCCTACGGTCGCCACTTTGAGCCTTGGTGGTCGGCGGCCATTACGGTAATGGAAAGCGGCTCACGCATAGCCTATGCGGTGCGCCGTCAGGCAGACCAACAGGTCGTGGGGACGACCAGCCTTTACGAAATACGTTTCGAACATCTCCGGTGCGAGATTGGATCGACTTTCTACGTTCCTGCAGTTCGGCAGTGCCATCAATCTCGCTTCGAAGCTGCTGCTTCTAGACTATGCCTTCGCTCATGGCATGATCCGCGTGGAAATCATCACCGACGCTCTGAATGCAGCCAGTCAGGCCGCTATCCGCAAACTGGGCGCGACCTTTGAGGGCACGCTAAGGCAGCACAAGCGGACATGGACCGGCCGCATGCGAGACACGGCACAGTTCTCGATTCTGAAGGATGTGGAATGGCCCGAGGTGCGGGCGAAGCTGCAAGCCAGACTGGCGAATAGGGCCTAGTCGCGGGGTTTTACCTCGGTGACGGTGCAGGTGGTGTCGGCCAATCGGGGCTCGCGCCACGTAGCATTCTTTCCGACACCCTTGAGTTCGGTTTGGGTGGCCTTGAATTCGTATCCGGTAGAGGTGGGCTCGCGCATGAGATCTGCGGCAAGTCCGTCTGACCGGCGCACAGTGGCCATCTGGCGCGGATGGTCGAACGTCGCGACCAGTCCTATCCCGTTGGCGCACATCAAAGTCCACTCTGCAGCGTCGTCGGGGCGGACATTGTCGGCAATGTCGGGGCGATCGCCTGCTGTCGTCTGCGACGAACGCTCTGCAGGGTGGCAAGCCGCCAGCATCAATACGACGACCGAAACAATCTGTGCCTTCACGTTGCCAACCTGATTTGAAACTTGCCCGAACGCTATCTGCGCCCGTGTGACTAACTCGGCGGGTACGGCACAGTTCCGAAAAGAACAGCGTCAGACTAAGCGGGTCTGGATTTTCGACGGGAACGGAAAAAGGATTTCAACTGCTCAGCGGCGGTTTCAGCCTGAATGCCGGCTTCGATTTCGGGCCGCCAATGGCAGGTGGGCTGTTCGAAGAATTTCGGACCGTGCAATACGGCGCCGCCCTTGGGATCATTCGCTCCCCAGACAACGCGTCCGATACGCGCATGGCTGATCGCACCTGCGCACATGGCGCACGGTTCCAGCGTTACATATAAAGTGAGGTCCGTTAGTCGATAATTCTCGACCGTGGCTGCTGCGTCGCGCAGAGCCACGATTTCGGCGTGAGCTGTCGGATCATGGCTTGTGATTGGACAGTTTTGCCCTTTACCTATCACTTCGCCGGTTAATTCGTTCACTATCACTGCGCCGACAGGCACCTCGCCAGCTTCAGCTGCCGCTTGCGCCAAGTCCAGCGCCATGCTCATGAACCGCTCATCATGGATCGCCATCCCCGAGACAACGACAAGAAGCCCCGCGCCCGTCAAGATGACGCATCGCGCGGTCCCCGTAAATTCGCCGATAAGGGCCCGAAATTCGGCTCTGGTGACAAGAAAGACCGCAAGTTTGACGACCGCGGCCCCCGTTCGCGTGACGATGACCGTCCGCGCACCGAGGGTCGATTCGAAAACCGCGGCCCCAAGGGTTCCAAGCCGGCTGCGAAGCCCGCGACACCCGAACGTACCGAACGCATTGCCAAAGCACTGGCACGCGCAGGTATCGCTTCGCGTCGTGAGGTTGAGCGTCTGATTGGCCTTGGCAAGGTTGCCGTAAACGGTCGCATCCTCGACACGCCAGCCGTGCTGGTAAAGCGTGATGACGTCATCACCGTCGATGGAAAGCCCGTTGGTGCCGCCGAGGCCACCCGCGTCTGGCGCTATCACAAGCCAGCCGGCCTGATCACCAGCCACAACGACCCTGCGGGTCGCCCGACTGTTTGGGACGCGCTTCCGGCTGATCTGCCACGCGTGATCTCGGTTGGTCGCCTCGACTTGGCTACCGAAGGTCTGCTGCTGCTGACCAACGACGGTGAGCTGAGCCGTGCTCTGGAACTGCCGGACACCGCGCTGGTGCGTCACTATCGCGCCCGCGCCCGTGGCCGTATTACTCAGGACAAGCTGGACACGCTTAAGGAAGGCGTCGTCGTTGACGGCGTCCGCTATGGTCCGGTCGACGCCAAGATCGACAAGGCCAAGGAAAAAGAAGAGGACGGTCAGCCGAGCTCGGCCAACCTCTGGATCAGCGTTTCGATCACCGAAGGCAAAAACCGCGAAGTCCGTAAGGTTCTTGAAAGCCTCGGTCTTCAGGTCAACCGCCTGATCCGTCTGGCCTATGGCCCGTTCAACCTCGGTACCCTGCCGGTGAACACGGTCGAGGAAGTCGGCCCGCGCGTCATCCGCGAGATGCTGAGCGAATACATCCGGCCGGAAAACCTGCCGACCGGTAACTCGGTCGCGACCCCTGCGCCGATCCCGGGCCGTCGTCCGGCTGGTGCGATCATCAAGGGACGCTCGGGTTCGGCCATGTCAGATCCGTCGCGCAAGCCCAGCCGCGTTCGTGCTGCCAATCAGGCGGTCGAGGACGGCGTTCCGGCTAAACCAGAGCGTCCGGTGAAGAAGGAAGGCTGGGCCAAGGCCAAGCCGAAGTTCGAGCACACCAAGACCTTCAAACCGCGCGCCCGTCCGGAACCGCGTGAAGGTGACGAGGGCGCTTCGTCGGAACGTCCGCGCAAGCCGTTCAACCGTGAACTGCGTGCAGACCAGTTTATTGACGACCGCCGCAAGCCCGCGGGCAAGTCGTTTGGCGACAAGCCTACCGGTCGTTCGTACGGTGACCGCCCGTCGGGTGGTGAGCGGACTTTTGGGGGCAAGCCGGGTGGCAAACCTGCTGGCCGTTCCTACGGCGATCGTCCTACAGGCGAACGCTCGTTCGGCGACAAGCCTGCTGGCCGCACCTATGGCGACCGTCCGACGGGTGAGCGTTCCGGTGGTGACCGTCCGTCGGGCGGTAAGTCGTTTGGCGGCAAGCCGGGCGGTAAGCCTGCTGGTCGTTCGTTCGGTGATCGCCCGTCGGATGGCAAGCCCTCGGGCAAGCCATTCGGTGGTGGTCGCGGCGGCCCTCGCGGTCGTAGCTAAGGACTAGCCGACGATGAGGATTGTCGCTGGCAGTCTGAAAGGCCGCGCCATTGTCGCGCCGGAAGGGCAGGGCACCCGCCCGACGTCCGACCGCGCACGTCAGGCCATTTTCAACGTGCTTGAGCACGCTGGCTGGGCCGAAGACGTTCTGGATGGCGCACGGGTCATCGACCTGTACGCCGGCTCGGGCGCGCTGGGCTATGAAGCAATTTCGCGCGGTGGTGCCTTCTGCCTGTTCGTCGAAACCGACGACGGTGCACGCGGTGCCATCCGTGAAAACATGGATGCCTACGGCCTGTTCGGACGCACCCGTGTCCACCGCCGCAGCGCCACCGATCTGGGTCCGCGTCCGGGCTCTGCGGGGGAAGCCTTCACGCTGGCTTTCCTTGACCCTCCTTACGGCAAGGGTCTGGGCGAGCAGACGCTGGAAAAGCTGCTGGAAGGCAACTGGCTGGCCCCCAATGCCCTGGTTGTTTACGAGCGCGGCTCTGACGAGCCGGAGATTGAAACGCCCGGTTACGAACGCATGGATGCCCGCGACTACGGCGCGGCGCGCGTTCTGTTCCTGAAGGTCGCTCCTTCAGAGTAGCATTACGCAGAATATCGTTGATAGGCTGTGGCGCATGATGATTCATCGCCGCAGCCTTATCGCCTCTGTCGCCGTAACGGCGGCACTTCCCAAAATCGCTATGGCCCAAACAAAACCGCGCTGGCAGCGTCGGGCCGATATGCCGTGGGCTACGCAGGAGGTGTACTGCGCGGTTCTGGATGGAAAGATCTACGTCGCGGGCGGGCTAATCCGTGACCGGCTGCACACGCGGATCAACGACCGCGTAGGCGCGTATGATCCCGCCACCGATAGTTGGTCCGAGGCCGCTCGTCTGCCGCAACCGCGTCACCACCCGATGCTGGCGACCGCCAAGGGGCACCTCTGGTCCTTTGGTGGATATGACCGTCGGGAGGGCGGGGAGTGGACTTCCATGACCGACGTCTGGGTGCTGGACGGCGACCTTTGGCGGCCGGTCGGGCAAATGCCGCAGCCGCTGGCCGAAACCGTGGGGGCCACCCTTGAGGATCGCGTTCACCTGATCGGTGGGCGCTCGCCGGTCACAGGGAGAAACGGCCAATGGAACGATCAGGCCGATGTGACGACCCATCTGGTGTTCGACGCGTCCGAGGGGGCGTGGGATACAGCAAGACCAGCCCCTGAGGCCCGCAACAGCGCGGCGGCTAGTGTCCACCACGGGCAGATCTACGTCGCGGGCGGTCGAACAGTCGAAGGCGGGCGCGGGACGGGGCGTCTGGACCGCTATGACCCTCGATCGGATCGCTGGGATACTTTAAGTCCAATCCCTGCGTCCGATAGTGGCAATCAGGTCGGCGGTGGGCTGGCTATGGCCGCCGTGGGAGAGAAGCTGGTCGCCTTTGGCGGCGAGTGGCTGACGCGGCCGGGTGGGGTGTTCACCGAGACCTGGGTTTACGACATCGCTTCCGACAATTGGACACGCGGGCCGGATATGGGCGTGCCGCGCCACGGCTTGGCAGGCGCAGCGGTTGATGGCGTCGTCTATGCGCTGGCTGGCGGAGAGGTCTATTCCGGCGGAAAAGCCAGCGGAGTGGTGGAAGCGCTACGGTTCTAAAAGACATTCAGTCGGATTTCAGGACCTGCTAGGGCATGCACAATTTCAATAGAGTGTGTCCCATGATCCAGCCGACAGCTTCTTTCAAAGACAACCTGCAGCTTCTGCCCTCTATCGAGGGGCTAGAGCAGATCGAACTGCTGGATGGCGCTGGTGCTGTTGTGGCGACCATCGAGAACCAACCGGGCAAGCAAGGCTCGTTGGCGGTTTACCAGTACTTGCAGAATGAGTTCGGTGCGTTGGACGCCGAAGCAGCAGCGCATGGGCTGATGGTATTTGCCGAACACACGCCGGACGCTCGCCAACATCCGGGTGCGCACCCCAATATCGACCGTCTGCTCGACATTGTGGGCGGTGCCGAGCCACTGCAAATCAGGCTGGTCGCAGCTTAAGGCTCAGGGCTCGTTGGCAAGGTGGTCGGCGAGGCCTTTCGATGCCTCGACCACATCGGCCCAAGTGATGTTGAAGCCGTCATCATCCCCGTAATACGGGTCTTGCACGCTCTCGCCCTTACGACCGGCCCAATCCAGCATGAGGCTAAGTTTCGCGGTCGCATCAGCTGGCATGATGCGCTTCAGATTGGCCAGATTATCGGCATCCATCGCCACGATGTGGTCAAAGCGCGTGAAGTCGGCCACTTTAACCTGACGACCTCGCAGGGTGGATATGTCCACGCCATTGCGCTTTGCCGTAGCGATGGCGCGAGGATCGGGCTTTTCGTCGATGTGATAGGCAGCAGTGCCCGCACTGTCAGTCACGACTGGCAGCTTGAGACCAGCCACCTCAGCGCGGAACGCCCCCTCTGCCAGCGGCGAGCGGCAGATGTTTCCAAGACAGACGAATAGAACCGATTTGAACATTAAGTCGCGCCTTTAACTATCGACGACCAAACAGCTTTTCTAGATCGTTGAGCTTTAGCTCCACATAGGTTGGACGGCCATGGTTGCACTGACCGGAGTGGGGCGTGGCTTCCATCTGGCGCAGCAGGGCATTCATTTCAGGGGCACTGAGCACACGGCCCGAACGCACCGAGCCGTGGCAGGCCATGGTGCCGCAGACCTCTGCCATCCGCTCTTTCAACGACAGTGCCGCTCCGTGTTCGGAAAGGTCGTCGGCGATATCGCGGATCAGGCCTTGAACGTCGGTATCGCCAAGCAGGGCCGGCGTCTCGCGTACCAGAACCGCGCCTGCCCCGAACGGCTCGACGATCAGGCCCATCTCGGCCAGTTCTTCAGACTTGGCGCCAATGCGGTCGGCCTCGGACGGGTCCAGTTCCACCACCTCCGGCGTCAGCAGGGCCTGACGGGTGACGTGCCCCCCCTCCATCTGCACCTTCATACGTTCATAGACGAGGCGTTCGTGGGCAGCGTGCTGGTCGACGATGACCAGACCATCGCGGGTCTGCGCGACGATATAGGTGCCATGTAGCTGCGCGCGGGCGGCCCCAAGCGGAAAGTCGATAGGATCGACCG
>NZ_JSYD01000073.1:0-9261 GCF_054824005.1 Brevundimonas sp. GN22
ATACGCGCCTGAACCGCCGATACCTTAGCGACAGCGCTGTAGCGAACTCGCCGCAAGGCAACCACAAGGAATACGGCTATTTCACCTCCATATCCGGCCCCTCGGGGGCGCGGCTAACTGTGATTGCCGGAACCCGTGATGCAGGGCTTGCCGGTGTCGCTCAGGCCATGTCGGATGCACGGATAGCCAAGTCGCTCAAGCTATCCGGTGATGGCGGCGTGGAAGCCATCATCGAAGCCCCCGGCGAGGCCGCAATCGGTGTCTCGCCGAGGGTTATTGCCATGGCACCGCGCGCGGCGCGTTGAAGGCCTAGTTTGCGGCCGTGAACGGGGTCGGGTTCAAAGGCCTTGGCTCGTGGCTGCTGTCGGTGATGACTGCCGAGCTGGTAAAGCCGCCCGTGGCGTGCAGGCGCAGGGTCACAGGGTCAACCGTGCGGTTCTGCCAGTGCCAACCGTGGATGCCGGTGAATGCCGCCGTGTAAACGCCGTTCATGCCTGTGGAATCGCTGATGTCGTAGCTCTCTGTCAGAGCTTCGCCGCCTTCGTCCGGATGGGCATGCAGATCGGAACGGACGGTGCCGGTCGCCGTCCACGAAAACGCGATGCGAGCCTTTTCGGGTGCGGTGTATTTCAACTCGATGCCTTCATACGGGGCGAGGACCACCTCGTAGTAATCGACTTGGCCGGCGACAGGCTGCGGTGCGCTGTCAGAGGTGACTAGCACGCCCTCGCGTTTGGCTCCGCGAACTTGCTCTTCGTTCATTTCGGCCTGAGGCGCAGCGGATTGTTGCTGCTGGCCGCATGCCGCCACGAAGAGGGTGAGGATCGCCGCAGTGCAGACCAGTTGGCGGCGGTTAGGGCGCTGGATCATAGACATGGCTCCGTTCTAGCGTCCCGATCCCGGGATTTTTTCCGGTTCGACAGGGGGCTGATAGGTTTGGTGACAGGCGGCGCAGACGTTGTAGATTTCGCTGCCGACTTCCATCACGGCGTCCGCGTCGCGCGCTTCGGCTGCGGCCTCGGCCCGTATCGCGATCTTTGTGAGGGCGTCGGAGTATTCTAGCCAGTCGTCACCCTTACCGTCGGCAAACACGGGGTTCTTCAGCAGGGCACCCATTTCGGCCAGAGTAGCTGCAGACGATCGCGTCGCCAGCCAGCCCGCGTCGGTCGTCGGCGTGAGGTCCCGCACACCGTTTTCGTCGGAGATGCTACCGGTCGATTTCCAGTAAACGTCAGCCTGCGGTTGGACCACGAACTGCATCAGGGTTTTGATGTCGTGGGCAGGCTGGATCGTCGGGGCAGGCTGCTGCGGCGAGCACCCCGTTGCTGCGACGATGGCCATGCCGGAGCCAATGATTGTCAGTGCGCGAATGATGGTCTGCCGGTGCATCGCTTGCCCTCGAATTGAATAGGCTAAGATTGTGCCCTTCTATCCGCGCGCGTCAGTTATTTACGGTATCTGTAACCGTTACTTCTTATGGGTAACAATTATCATGTCCTGACCCAGGCGTGGAGAAAGGTTAAGGCAGGTCCGTTGCGTTATTTATAAAAACACATGTCAGATCATAACCTTATGAAGTTGTTCTAAGGTCTGGTTGTTAGATGGGGTGAGGCCCTAACGGGTAACGGAAGTCGTTACTGTAAATAACTTTCTGTCTCGGTCTGCGCGAGCGAACCTGTCAGTGTAAGTGTGACGGGATGGCTCGGTTGTGGTGACTTTCAAAGGCATATCTGGGCTCGGAGGAGTGGGCATGTTGGCCGCATCTGCGCTGACCTTGCCGTCGGTAGTTCACGCCGAAGAGCCTACCGTTCTGACCCCCGTTGTGGTCACCGCAACGCGCGGTGCGCATCACATCAAGCTCGATCAGATTGGCGGGTCAGCTTCGATACTCACCCCCGAAGACCTCCATGACCGGCAGACTCGTGTCGTCACCGATATCCTTCGCGACATCCCCGGCGTGTCGGTCAGCCGGTCCGGTGCAGCGGGCAACTTCACCCAGGTCCGTTTGCGCGGGGGAGAGGCCAACCACGTCCTGATGTTGATTGACGGTGTCGAAGTCTCCGACCCTTTTATGGGCGAGTTTGATTTCGCCACTCTGCTGGCGGACGACGTGGCCCGCATCGACATATTGCGCGGTGCGCAAAGCGCGCTCTACGGCTCCGACGCCTTGGCGGGCGTCATCAACTACATCACCCCCAGCGGGCGCGAGGCATCCGGACTGTCCGCCAGAATCGAAGGCGGCAGTTTCGGGACCTATGGTTTGGCGGCCCGCTCCGGTGGATATGGTGATCGATGGGATGCGGTCGTCAGTGCTTCATTCCAGCACAGCGACGGATACGCCACCGGCACCCACGGGCACCGTAATATAGGCTCGGACATCGGCTCGCTATCGGCGCGTGGGGGAGTGGACGTGTCTTCCGCTATCCGCATTGGGGGCGGGCTGCGCTGGACGCGCACCGAAGCAGACACCAACGGTCAGGATTACGCTACCGGTTGGATCATCGATACGCCCGGCGCGTTCGGCGTGGTCGACAGCCTGTATGCCGATCTGGCCCTGACCTACGGTCCCGTCGACAGTCGCTGGAGGCATGATGTTTCGCTTCAGCATGTGTCGGCTAATAGGGACGATTACGCGCAATCCGGCCGTACGGGCGGTGGCGAGGGCACCCGATCCAAAGCCTCCTATACCGCAAGCGGCAGCTACGAAGCGGGAGTGGTGGACCACCAGTTCACGCTGGCCATTGATGCCGAGCGGGAGACATTTCGTAATAGCGCACCCGAAATGACGGGCGGGCCCGACACCACGGAACGCAGCCGACAAACGCTGGGCGTGGTGGGGCAGTATAATCTTCTGGCGGACGGATGGGGCGGCGGTCTGGCACTGCGTCATGACTGGAATGACGGGTTCGCGGATGTCTGGACTTATCGGGGCCATGCCTATCGCGAACTGGGCCAGCTGCGGCTGCGGGCCAGCGCGGGATCGGGCGTCAAAAATCCCGGCCAAACCGAGATGTATGGCTACAATGCTTCGGCCTATCCCTTCGTTGGCAATCCGGCTCTGAAACCCGAGACATCCGTGGGTTGGGAGGTCGGCGGCGACTGGGCTCTCGGAACAGACCGTCAGTTGTCGGTGACCTATTTCCACGCGCGGCTGAAGGACGAAATCTACGGCGTCTATAACGTCGATCCGGCTCTGTGCGCCCTCACACGCCAGCCTGTCCCCGTCAGTTGTTCGACCAGCGGCAATCGCGACGAGGTGTCAAAGCGGCAGGGCATTGAGGCTGCGCTGTCGTACCGCCTGAACGATATGCTGCGCTTGCAGATGGCCTATACCTATCTGGATGCGACAGAGGACGGTCAGCGCGAGATCCGCCGTCCGGCCCACATCGCCAGCGCCAACCTGAACTTACGCTCTCGCGACGGCCGAAAGCAGGTCAATGCGACCGTGCGGTACAACGGCGAAAATCTGGATACCGACCATTCGGTCTATCCGTCGCAAACGGTGACGCTGTCGCCTTTCTGGCTGGTCAATCTGTCCGGCAGTTGGGCGCTGAGCGAACGGTCAGAGGTGTTTGGCCGGATCGAGAACCTGTTGGACGAGGATTATCAGGAAATCCTGAACTACAGGGGCGCGGGACGCGCGGCCTATGTCGGCGTGAGGGTTCGCTACTGATGGCCAGCTTTAGTGTCTCTGCGATCTGGCTGTGCTGCGTTATGGCGGCGGCGGGGCTGCTGTCGGCGGTGTCGCGACCATACGGTGTGCTGGGCGGGGTAACCGCAGTTGCCGCGTGTTTTGGCCTGTTACGGTTACAGCCTGCAGCGGAATGGATTGGCGTGCTCAGTGCCGTTTTCGCGCTCTCGGGACTTTTCGCAGCCCGTCGCCAGCCTCTGGTGTCGAGTATCTTGGCAGGTGTTGTTCTGGGCGCAGGGATGGCGCTTTACACAAGCTCCGGCGTCCATGCGGGTTTGTCCCTCGGCCTGGGGGTGATCACGACCGCAGTCGCTGTCGCCGTTATGCAAATATGCGACCCTAATCCGCGCTGGGCAGGTCTGGTGACAGCTGTCGCGGCGAGCGGAGTAATGGTTCTGGGGCTGGTTCCGAACTGGATTGCTCGCTGGTCGGCCATCCAAGCCGATCAAGGCGGTGCTTCGGCCGCATTGTCGCAACTTATTCCATTCTGGGCCGTCGCCGCGCTGCTGGCTGTCGCGGTGCTGGGGGCATTTATCGGGTCGAGGGGAGAGAGATGACGGTCTTGGGGTTGCTCGAAAACGGGCTGTTTGCGCTGGGGCAGGTGCTGCGCCTGCCGGTGATGCTGGCTCTCTGGCTATGCGTGTTTGCCGTGGTCTTTCACGTCGGACTGGCGGCTTCGGCCTCGGCCAGGCGGCTGGTCGCGAAGCAGAAGTTCGATGTGAAAAACTGGATAAACGGCGGGGCTGTTTTAGGCGCGCCCCGGTCCCGTGTTGCCGAACTGCCGGCGGCTTTGTCGCGCTTCATGCAGGCGGTCCAGAAACAGTCCGTCGAGGGTTCTTTGCAAAACGGCGGGCTGGAAAATCTTCTGGCCGCACATGAAGAGGCGCTGCGTCGGGGAACCGAAGTCCCGCGCGCCCTTGTGAAGGTCGCGCCCAGCCTTGGCCTGCTGGGCACGTTGATCCCGATGGGGGCGTCTTTGTCGGCGATGTCCGGCGGTGATTTGAACGCCATGGCGGCGCACATGGTTGTCGCCTTCACCACGACAATCATCGGCATTGCTGTGGGGACGGTCGCCTATGTGGTGGTGGTGATGCGCCAGTCCGAAACCGCTCGTACGTCCCGACAGATGCGCTACCTCGCTGAAGTCGTCGCGGCAGAAATAGGCGCTGGCTGATGGGGCGTTTTCTCAAGATCACGCCGCCCGACGAGCCCGCAGACGAAGATCCGCTATCGGGCATTGCCAACCTGTTTGATGTGTCGATCGTGTTTATCGTGGGTCTGATGATCGCGCTGTTTTCCAACTTCGGCTTGGGGGCGTTTCTGGATCACGACAGCGATGTGACCATGGTCCGCACGGATGCGGAGGGTCGTCAGGAGATGATCGTCAAAAAGGGAGAAACCATCGAAGCCTATAAGATGACGGCCCAATCGGGCACCGGCGACGGGACGCGACTGGGAACAGCCTATCAGCTTGAAAACGGGCAAGTGATCTATGTGCCCGAAGCGCAGGACGGCGAATGATCCGGCTGGGCAGGCTCTGCGTTGTTATGGGTTCGCTGTGGCTGTCCCTGACAGGGATGGCCACTGGAAACGTCTATGCCGGCCCACGGGTGAAGGTCACCTATGTGGTCTCGGATTCCGCAGTTCCTGCCGCCGTCAACGCCTTGGGCGACCTGACGAATGAACGCCCGGACCTGAAGGGGCGGGTACAGCTCAAAGTGATTTCCGAAAGCTCGGCTCAGGGCGTTGTGGCGCAGGACGTATTGGATAGTCACGTCCTCGTCTTCGACATGATGAACGAGCAGATGCTGGGCGGCATCGAGGCCGAAGCAGGCACTGACATCATCGCCGCGGTCGCGCGAAATGGAACGGTGCTGGCGGTCGGCGAGGGGCTTAGTCCCGCCACGACGTTCGAGGCACGCGGGGCCACGGTGGATACACGCGCTTCGACCTATTGGGCCCATGCCGGAGCCTCGAACCATCTTGGACTGCTGAAGTTGGCGCTGGGCTATGCCGGTGTCGAGGGGCTGACCTTGCCGGAGCCGGTCCGTTCGATGGACTTTGGCTATTACTACCCCTCAGGCCGCGACGGGCAGGTGTTTGCGGACTGGTCCACATTTGCCGCCAGCACACAGGCCGCATTGGATAAGCCCCGCATCGCAGTCGGCTTTTTCAAAGCCAACTACTACAGCGGCGATATGGCGGTGGTAGATGCTCTGGTGCGCGAGATCGAGCGCCAAGGCGGGCAGGCCATTCCCTTCTTCGGCTACCCCGGCCCTGTGGCGCTTCAGCGTCTGCTGACGGACGGTGACGGTCGCCCGAGAGCGGATGCGGCCATCGCCATGAATATGCAGTTCGCGGATGCCGGATCGGACGCTTTGGTGAAGTCAGTGGGTATCCCCGTCATCAATGGCATTACGCTTTACGGCCGCAGCGAGGCGGAATGGCGCGTATCGACCATGGGGCTGACCAGCTTCGAGGGCACGTTCAACGTGGCCGTACCGGAGCTGGCGGGAGCGGTGGCCCCCACGGTCATCGGCTCTTCGGAAAAGCGAGTGGACAGCGAAACCGGTCAATGGATGGTCAGCACCCACCCCATTGACGAGCGGGTCCGCACAGCCGTCGAGCGTGCGATGGCTCATGCCCGCCTACGTCGCACGAACAATGCGGATAAGCGGATTGCGCTCGTCTACTACAACTATCCTGCCGGTCGGGCGAACGTCGGAGCGAGTTACCTCAATGTCGCAGAGACTGTTCACAACCTTCTGACTTCATTGAAAAATGAAGGATACGACATTGGCGGCGAAGTGCCTGACGAACATGCGCTCCTTGCTCGCATGACCGAGGGTGCCCGCAACGTCATGGGGGCGGCACCGGGCGAGTTGGAGCAACTGATTGCGACCGGCGATGTGATCCGCATCGAGCGTGAGCAGTATGCGGGCTGGCTATCTAAACTGCCCAAGGCCTTGAGGGAAAAGATCGTCGCCGACTGGGGGGCAATGGCGGACGGCGGGCCGATGGTGGCTGCTGACGGGGCGTTGATCGTTCCCGCGCTGCGCTTTGGCAAGGTGGTGCTGATGCCCCAGCCCGCGCGAGGATGGGGCGAGAACCTACAGGCGCTTTACCATGCGAAAAATCTGGCCCCGCATCATCAGTATGTGGCGGCCTATAGCTGGCTGAAGGACGACTTCGGGGCGGACGCGATTGTCCATATCGGCACGCACGGCACGCTGGAATGGCTGGACGGAAAGGATGTCGGTCTGGGGCCAGAAGATGCGTCGGACTTACTGATAGGCACTATGCCCCACGGCTACATCTACAACGTCGATGTGGTGGGCGAGGGGCTGGTCGCCCGCCGTCGCAGCGCGGCCGTCCTGGTCGACCACATGGTCCCGCCGTTCGTGGCGGGTGAACTGACTGACGATCTGGCCAAGCTTAGCGAACTGGTGAATGACCACAGCGTCAACGAGGGCAAAAATCCGGAGCTAGCGACCCTTTACGCCCGTCAGGCGCGGGATCAGGCCATCGCTATGGGACTGGGCAAAGACTTGTCGCTCGACCCTTCGGCAGAATGGACCGATGAGGATATCCATCGTCTCGAGGACTATATTTTGGAGCTGAAAGCCCAGACCATTCCCTATGGCATGCACGCGTTCGGACGCACGCCCTCCGACGAGGCCATCGCCAGCACGGTTGGGGCGGTCGTGGGTGTCGACCGTCAGGTGTCGCTGGGCCAGGAAGCCATTGATGCGGCCGATATCGAGGCCCGCATCCGCGCCTCCGGTCCGCGCGAACTACAGAGCTTGGTGGACATGTTGTCGGGCCGGTACATTAGCGGCGGAGTGGGGGGCGAGCCTGTGCGAAACCCTGACGCCTATTCGACGGGCAAGAACTTCTACGGTCTGGACCCTGACAAGCTGCCCAAGCCGGTCGCCTATCAACTAGGCGTGCGACTGGCCGAAGAGTTCCTTGCGGGGCAGCGGGACCGCGCCGGCGACTATCCGCGCAAGGTGTCGTTCGTGATCTGGGGCGACGAGACGATGCGTCATGAAGGCGTTCTGGAATCCCAGATATTCCATCTGCTGGGCACACGTCCTGTTTGGGATGCGCGGGGCAAGGTGGTCGATGTCGAGTTGATCTCGCGCGCCGAGCTGGGACGCCCCCGTGTGGACATCGTTATTGCGTCCGCCGCTGAGGGCATGTTCGCCAACCTGACCCGTCTTCTCGATAAGGCCGTGCAACTGGCTAAGGACGCCGAAGAACCGGACAATGCCGTGCGGATCAACTATCTGGCGATGCGCGATGAACTGGTACGCAAGGGGGTGTCAGCCGATGATGCCAACCGCATGGCTGCGGTACGGATTTTCGACGAGCCGCCCGGCCAGTTCAACCTGAACACCTCGTCGATAGCGGCGGCCAGTGGCTCTTGGGACGACAGCTCTGGCATGGCCAACGACTACATCCAGAAGATAGGTCACGCCTTTGGCGCGGGCTTCTGGGGCGAGGCGATGCCGGAGGTGTTCAGCATGGCGCTGGCAGGGACGCAGGCGGTCATCCACTCCAGTTCGACCACCCTTTATGGCGCGCTCGATAATGACGACATGTACATGTACATGGGCGGCCTGAGTGTAGCGATCCGCTCGGTGACCGAGGGCGGGCAGGGGCCGGATCTCTACATCACCAACACCCGCGATCCCGACCGCCCCGCGATGTCGGATATTCACTCCTTTATCGGTACCGAGTTCCGCTCCCGTTACGTCAATCCGCAGTGGATACGGGGCATGCAGTCCGAAGGCTATGCAGGCGCAGGTGCCATCCGAGAGTTCGTTGAATACATGTGGGGCTGGGAGGCCACGGTCTCCGATACGGTCGACGACGCCATGTGGAAGGAGACTTTCCAGACCTATGTGCAGGACAAGCACGATCTGGGCATGAAGGCCTATTTCGAGAGCCAGTCACCCTATGCCTATCAGGACATCACCGCCCGTATGATCGAGACGATCCGCAAGGGTGCGTGGGCGGCCGATACCCAAACGCGGCAGACCCTGGTGGAGGAATACCTCTCCAGCATCGAGGCTCACGGCGTGAACTGTACCGAGGTCAGCTGTGGCAATGGCCGGATGGTCGAATATGTTCTGCAGAGCGCCGCCGAACTGGGTGTCGCGCGTGATCGGATCGACGCCGTTCAGCAGTCGTTCGAAACGGCCATGGGGCGCACTGTGGCTGAGGCCGCTGCCGAACTGCGCGACTTCGTCGCCGTGAATGAAGGCAAGGTCGCCGATGTCGGGCGCGCTGGGTTGCAGGCGTCTGTAGCCACCCCTGAAGCCTCGAACCCGCCTGCGACCACCACCCCTGCGGCTGCCAGTTATGGCGCAAAGCCGACATCTGGCGGTAGCCTCGAAGGCTTTGTGATGGAACGCTCGTCGCCGACCATGCCGAAACTGCCAGCACCGCAGGTCGCACAGCCGGTCAAGCTGGCGTGGTGGGACGTGGTTTGGCCGGTGGTCGTAATTCTGGGCGGGCTGTGTGTGCCCTTGGTTCGGTGCTGTCAGTCTAACGCTAAAGGTGCT
>NZ_JSYD01000074.1:0-13869 GCF_054824005.1 Brevundimonas sp. GN22
TGCGGCGACGGGCGTGCATGGTGCCAATCGGTTGGCGTCGAATAGTTTGTTAGAGGCGGCGACATTCGGGCGTCAGGCCGGACGGGCGGCGGCGCGTGAGGGCGCGGTGGCTGTGGGGGCAGTGTCGGCGGTGATGGTGGGGGGTGACCTGCCGGAGCCGCAGATGATGGCGCTGAGGGCGGCTATGACGCGGTATTGCGGCGTGGTGCGTGACGGGGCGGGGTTGGAGGCTTTGTGCCGGATGCTGGACGAGATGGCGGTGAGCCATCCTGTGGCGCTGTCGGTTGTGGCGGCGCAATTGGTGGCTGAAGGGGCGCTGGAGCGGCGCGAGAGCCGTGGTGGGCATTTCCGCAGTGACTATCCGCAAACGGACAAGGTGGCCCTGCACACGCGCATGACAGCGCGGGTAGCGGTGGCGGCGTGATGGATTTGAAGGACGTGAAGATGGTGCGCGAACTGCCTGATCTGGTGATCGAGCCTGTTGTGCGGATGGCGCTGGCCGAGGATCTGGGGCGCTGTGGCGATGTGACGGCGCAGGCCTGTATTCCGGCGGATGCGACGATGAAGGCCCAGTTCCGTGCGCGTCAGAATGGCGTGATGGCAGGCGGGGCGGCTGTGCGGATCGCCTGTCTGATGATGGACCCCAAGGCGCGGGTAGAGATCCTCGTGGCCGATGGCAGCGACATCCGTAAGGGCGATGTGCTGGTCGAGGTCGAGGGATCGGCGCGGGGGCTGCTGGCGGCAGAGCGGACGGCGCTGAACATCCTTGGCCGTATGTGCGGGATCGCGACGCAGACGCGGACCTATGTGCAGGCGGTGGCGGGGACAAAGGCGAGGATTGCCGATACCCGCAAGACGACGCCGGGGCTGAGGGCGCTGGAGAAGCACGCGGTGGCGTGCGGGGGCGGGATCAATCACCGCTTTGGCTTGGATGACGCCATCCTGATCAAGGACAATCACGTTGCGGTCTGTGGCGGCGTGGGCAAGGCTGTACGCGCAGCCAAAGCCTTTGCGCCGCACCTGATGAAGGTGGAGGTCGAGGTGGACGGTCTGGATCAGCTGGACGAGGCGCTGGCTGAAGGCCCCGACGTCGTCATGCTGGACAACTTTACGCTGACCGACATGAGCGAGGCTGTGCGGCGCGTGAAGACCAGCGGCGTTCAGGTTGTTTTGGAAGCGTCGGGTGGGGTGAATCTCGACACGGTGGCGGGGATTGCCGCGACGGGTGTCAATGTCATCTCCGTGGGGGCGCTGACCCACTCGGTAATCCAGCTGGATATCGGGCTGGATGCGGTCTGACGACCGGTAGATTTTACGGTTATTTGAGGAACGGGACGCCGGAGCAGGGGTTAATTACCCACGCTCTGGCGTCCTGTTTTCCTGTCAGGTCGCTGCTGCCAGCGGCGCGGTCTGGACAGAGGCCGCGTTCGTGCTCACCGGAACCACCTGAACGGTGGCGGCAGGTTGAGCCACAGGCTTGGTTTCTGCGGGAGCGGTTTCGGCCTGCGGAGCCGAGTACGGGCGAGGGCCCTGAGGCTCGGCCGTGATCGAGGCCTGCATCACACGCGGAACAGCGGCAGAGGCCTGAATCTCGCTCGAGAGATTGGATGCCGAGCCGTTGCGACCGCCGAAGCGATAGAACATGTGGCTGCCGACCTGATTGACCCGCACCAGTTGGTTGCGCCACGAGGGCGAAACGGCCGTGGTGTGGAAGTGGGTCGCCGCGCCAACGGCACTGTAGGTCTCGCCAGCCAGAGCCGCCGACGCGATATCACGCGCGCGGTTCCATGCGGCGCGGTTCACCGCAGCGCGCATCGCACCATTGCAGGTGAAGCTGAACTGGCAGCCGGTCGAGCGGTTGGAGCCCTGGAAGACGACGCCGCAAACGGTCTTGGGGAAGGCCGGATGGCGGGCGCGGTTCAGAACCACCTGCGCCACGGCCTTCATGCCGTTGTGGCCTTCGCCGCGGGCTTCGTAATAGACGGCCTGGGTCAGGCATTCGAGATCGCGCGATTGGTCGCGGGCACCCGAAACACGGAAGCTGCCGACTTTCTCGGGAGTGGCGAGTGACTGAAGGCGGGCAGTAAGAACTTCGGACTGACGGTCGCGCAGGGCAGCGCCGTCGATCGCATAGGGGTCATGGCGATTGGCAATCGCCAGTGCGCTGGCATCGAGGCCGCCAGCTGCGAGGGCCATGGCTTCCTGGCTGTACCCGTTCATACCGGCGGTCGAAATCCGCTCGGCCTGGGTACGCACCGTCGAAGCCTGGGCGGATACACCGCCCATATAGGCTCCTCCGACCGCGAGCGTGATCAGGCCGCCAACAGCAGCGGTCACCGCGACAGGGCGCGGGTCCAGCTTGCGCATGGCGTGTTTGATCTCACGCAGGGGCGAAGAGAGTGACAAATGATCATTCCTGTGTGGCAGGGCGAGAAACGCCGCCCCTTAACTCCGGTAGTCACAGTCGGACGATGGGTCCGTACGCAATCACCAGAACCGCGATCACCGGACAGAGCGATCAGCGGAAGCCGGGCCTTAAGCCATCTACTTGTGGCGGAAATGTGATTGATTCGATGTTTGTTGTGAAGATGTGGACAAAAGTCTCGGGTATTTGAGTAGGGGTTGAGTGCCGCGTTTGGTGCCCTGTGTCGAGCTATAAGCTTATCTTGCGAATACTGTATTGGTAAGTTGATGCAATTGTGCGGTGAAGAGCTTGGCCGTACCGGAAACCGTTTTCGTTAATGCGCGAATACTTGAAAATGCATTAGCTTGACCGTGGGGAACCTTGGCCGGATCACCGCGTTTTAATTACAATCGATTCAAGGAGTTCGGTCCGATGAAGAACTATCGTTCACAAATCATTACTACCCTGGCCCTCGCGGGCCTGTCGGCGGCCATGCTGGCGGGCTGTGGACACACCATCGAGCAGAAGGCGGCGACCGGCGCGGTGGCCGGCGCTGTGGTTGGTGGTCCGGTCGGTGCGGCTGTAGGTGGTGCAGCAGGTGCGGCTGTCGGTCATGCCGAAAAGCCGAAATAGGACGCTTCTCTCGGCGTAAAGCTTCTCGCGAAGGCACCCCGTATCGGGGCTGGCGGAGCGAAGAAGACGGCACCTTGAGCCAGACCTTCTATCGGGGTCTGGCTCTTTTTTATGCGCGTCGGGGTTTAAGCACGGCGCGAAGCTGGCTGGGAGTATAGGGCTTGGGCAGGAAGGCCCAGGGGGTATTGCGCAGGGCTTCGGCCTCGCCCGGGAAACCGGAGGACAGGACCACGCGCATGTTGGGCCAGACTTCCGAGACACGGTTGGCCAGTTCGATGCCGCTCATCCCGCCGGGCATCAAAATGTCGCTGAGCAGAATGTCGAAGGTCTCGTTATCCAGCCGCTTCAGTGCCTCGGCGGCATTGGGGACACGTTCGACCTGGAGGCCCTCGCCGCTCAGCACGGCAGCGGCCAGTGCGGCGACGTCATGGTCGTCCTCGACGAGCAGGAGACGCTCGTTTTTCGGGGGCTCCGCGGAGGCGTCCTGATCCGGTTGGGGGTGGACGATGACTTCGTCGGACAGGTCTGCGTCGGGCGTAGGGGCTAGGCGCGGGTCGAGCCAAGGTAGGAACAGATTGATGCGCGTGCCCTTGTCCGGCTCGGACTGGATGGAGATGGAGCCACCGCTTTGGCGGGTGAAACCATAGACCTGTGACAAGCCCAGACCCGTGCCGTGTCCGACGCCCTTGGTGGTGAAGAAGGGCTCGAACACGCGGCGCTGGACGTCCTCGGTCATGCCCGAGCCGTTGTCGGCGACGGTGACGCGGATATAGCGACCGGGCAGGAGGTCCGACGGGTGGATGGCAGGCTTGGTCGACTTGGGCGCAGGCGCAGGCGTGCCGAGCGGCAGTTCGGGATCGGCCAGCGCAGGCACGCTATAGTCTGCCGTCTCCACGCTGATGCGGCCATCGGCCGGCGAGGCGTCGCGGGCGTTGACCAGAAGATTGATTAGCGCGGCCTCGAATTTCGCTGAGTCAACGAGAACGGGTGCTGGGCCGCTCTTGAGCTTGAAGGTCAGGGTCATGCCGTCGCCGACCGCCTGATGCAGCAGGGGCTCGCCTTCTTTGATGAGGGCGTTGATATCGGTCGAGGACGGGCGAAGCGTCTGGCGACGCGAGAAGGCCAGCAACTGGCCCGTGAGACGCTCGCCACGGCGTGCGGCGGCGAGGGCCGCTTCGACCATCTTCTGGCGGCGGGCGGGATCTTCGGTTTTGCGGATGATCTCCAGACCGCCCATGATGACGGTCAGCAGATTGTTGAAATCGTGGGCGACCCCGCCGGTCAGACGACCGACCGCTTCGAGGCGATGGGAGCGGACGAGATCGGCCTCGGCCTTTGCCTTTTCGGCCAGAGCGGCGCTGACGCGTTCTTCGAGCAGTTCGTTGATGCGTTTCAGGTCACGCTCGGCGCGCTGGCTCTCTGTGGCATCGACGCTGACGCCGGTGAAGCCGACCAGAGTGCCGCTGATATCGTAGCGCGGGGCGGCTTCGGTGCGGATCCAGCGCTCGCCATAGGTCGGGTGGCAGATGCGGCCGAGGAAGGAGAAGCGGCGCTCTTCGCGGGTGGCATCGGCGAGGGTCTGGTCGAAGCTCGGCAAATCCTCGGGGTGCGTCATCGAGCGCAGCGTCGAGAGCAGGCGATGGGGCGGCATGCCGCCGAAGACGCGGCGGAAGCGGCGGTTGCCAAACTCGGTATTGCCCTGCGCATCGACCATCCAGATGACGGCAGGGGCGCTGTCGGCAATGGTGCGGAAGCGGGCTTCGGACTCTTGGATGCGGGCGGCGGCTTCGTGGGTCTCGGTGATGTCGAAGGCCGTGCCGATCAGGCCGATGCGGTTGCCATCGCGGTCATAGCGAGGCTGGTGCATCGAACGCAGCCAGCGCCACTGGCCGTCGTGGCGGCGATAGCGGGCCAGCATGGTGAAGGGCTCGCCGCTGGCCATTCCGGCCATAAAGATACTGCGGGTCCGGTCGAAGTCTTCCGGATGAAGGTAGGACTGCCAGTCATCGGGTGTGACTTCGTCCAGTGACGTGCCGGTGAACTCCAGATAGGCCCGGTTCACAAACCGTCCGTTGTTGGAGTTGTCGGTCAGCCACAGCATGACGGGCACGGAATCGGCGATGGTGCGGAAGCTGTGGCGGGTCTCGGACAGGGCGTCTTCGGCCTCGCGGGTGGCGGTGATGTCGAGGATGATCGCCAGGACCGCATAGGACTGGCCGTCGTTGTCCTGAAGGGCGCGAACATCGACAAGGGCGCGTATTATGCCGCCGTCGGGGCGGACGTAGCGCTGTTCAAGCTGCCAGCTGGTGCGCTCCATCCGTGCAGCAGTGTTGATGTCGTAGCGCAGGCCGTCGAGGTCGCCCGGATGGGTGAACTCGATGACGTTGTGGCCGACGATCTGGTCGAGGGGACGGCCGACCATTTCGGCGAAGCGGGCGTTGGCTTCGAGAACCACGCCGGCCAAATCGGCGCGGACAATGCCGGCCGAGGCCTGGTCGATGATGGCGCGCAGTTCGCGTGCGACCGTGCGGTGCTCGGTCATCACTGCATAGAGCTGGCCGTGGGCCAGATGCAGGCGTCTTAGCGAATGACGCAGCGAGGCACCGACCGCGCCGCAGACTGTGCCGATGAGGGCGAAGCTGAGGGCTGAGGGCGGGAAGGGATTGTTCGGAATGCCCAGTGCAGCGCCGTGTCCCATCAGGAAGGACATGCCGAAAATACAGAGTGCAATGGTCAAAAGACTGGCTGCGAAGCCGCCTGCGAGGCCGCTCAGCAGAACCGCGGGGATAAGGAGAGAGAAGCCGACGACATGACCGAGGAAGGGACCAAAGGCGATCCGAAGACCAAAGAAGGCGAGGGTCAGCGCAATGGCAATCGCGATGCGATAAGGCCACGACGGCAAGGGGCCGCCTGCGAGCCGTCCGATGTTGCGGTCTAGAAAGGAGGTGCCTTGATCAAGGCGGGCTTCGGGCATGCGGTACGGTCAGACGTCGACGGGAGGATTTTGGCGGGCGCGGTCGTGTTGAATAATGGCTGACTGTGCAACGCCAAAGGTTGGAGGACGTTCCGTTTGCGGTAGCCGAGTGATGGATGCTGCGATGGCGAATTTGCCGATGCATGTTCCATTTTCAACGCGCGAACCTACATACAGAGCCTAGCTTTCACCGAAGTCATCATAGAGGGGTCAAATGAGCGAACACATCGATACCGGATTTAGCGACAGCCAGCGCGAGGCCATTGCGCAGGAACTGTCGAAGATGCTGGCCGACAGCTATGCCGTTTATCAAAAGACGCATGGTTATCACTGGAATGTGCGCGGGCCGGAGTTCTTCAGCCTGCATGGACTGTTCCAGCAGCAGTACACCGAGATTTGGACCGCGCTGGATGATATCGCCGAGCGTATCCGGGCTCTGGGCGTTCTGGCTCCGCAATCGGGTTCGGCCTTTGGCAATCTGACGTCGATTTCGGAAGGCAATCCGGACAAGTCGGCGCAGGATATGTTGAGCGAGCTGGTGCGTGACCATGGCACCGTTATCAAAACGGCCCGCGCGGCGCTGAAGGTGGCCGAAGAGGCCGGCGACGAGGCGACGGTGGACCTGATGACCCAGCGTCTGGCCGCGCACGAGAAGGCGGCGTGGATGCTGCGTTCCAGCATCGCGCGCTGAGCCGTCTCATCAAACCTTAATGTAGACGTCCGAAAACTGCCGGATTGGGCCTGTTTATCAGGCTGTCCGGCAGGGTTCGGGCGTTTTGTCTTTGTTGAAGGTCCCCCACCGTTTGCTGATGTCGTTGTTGCCACAACCCAAGGAGCGTGACGCGGAAGGTTCGCGTCTGCGTCGGGTGATGCCTGTCGCACTGGCGGCGGGGGCGGCGCTGGTGGTGGCTATGGCGAGCGGCATGTCAGCGTGGTCGGAGCCCAAGCTGGACATGGTGCGTACCGCAGAGGCTGTGGCCGAGGCTGCGGGCGGTAGCTATGGCGTCGATGGTCTGGCGGGCGTGATGTCGCGGCTGGACGGGGCGCAACTGGCGCTGGCGCTGCGGCATGACCCGGCGATGGGTATTGCGGCTATTCCCGGCCTGACACCGGGGTGGGAGAGCCTGAGATTGGCGGGTAAGCCGGATCCGTTTGCGACCATCAGCGGTTTGGAGGCTTTGCGGCTCAATGCGGCGACGCAGGGCGATGCGGTGGTCGCCGCTGCGCCGCCTTTTGCCTTCAGGCCGCAGAGCGACGCGGATCGGCAGCGGGCGTTGCGGTGCCTGACACAGGCGGTCTATTACGAGGCGGCGCTGGAGCCCGACGAGGGGCAGGCCGGTGTGGCGCAGGTGATCCTGAACCGCGTGCGCGACCCTAACTATCCCAGCAGTATCTGCGGCGTGGTCTATCAAGGGGCCGAGCGCAATACGGGCTGTCAGTTCACCTTTACCTGCGACGGCAATCTGGCGCGGACGCCTGTGCCGTGGGCCTGGGAGCGCGCCAAGCGGGTGGCCGAGCGGGCGCTTGCCGGAGCGGTCGCTGCCAAGGTTGGATCGGCCACACACTATCATGCCGACTATGTACGTCCGTGGTGGGCCCCCAGCTTGACCAAGGTCTCGCAGACGGGGGCGCATATCTTCTATCGCTGGCCTGGTGCGGCAGGAGCGGTGGCTTCGCTGAGCCAGAGCTATAGTGGACGTGAGCCTGTTATCGACGAGGCGCGCTTTGCCCGTCCGCGCGATGTGGTGACGGCGGCGCTGGCTGATGACGGCATGGCCGAGAAGAATGCCGAACTGGTGCGCGATCTGTTGGGTACCGGCAACCGCACTGTGGAGTTCGAGGGCACGACCAAGATTGTGGGGGCACCCAGCCTTGGCGGGCGGCGTCAGCCGACGGCCAAGGAAATCTCCGACATTAACGATCGTCTGAAGGCGTTCGAGGAAGGGCGCTCGGCGACAGCTGCGGCTCCTGAGACGACGCCTGAGGGTTAAGGCCTATTTCAGTTGCGCGGCGTGGGCGGGCTGCAGCTGTCGATTTGATAGATAGGCGGTTTGGGCGGCCCGTTCGTCTTCGCTGAAAGGGATGTCGGTGACGCCTTCGATGGGGTGGTACTCGCCCCAGCCGTAGTGGTCGTTATAGGTCTGGCCCATCTCGTTATAGGTCGAGGCATGGAAGGCTTTGACGAAGCGGGCGTCCGGTTCTCGCATGACGTCGGCTTGAGCGCTGACGAGGCTGCATTCCATGCTGTCGTCGGTTTCCCAGATTTCGAACAGAATTGCCGCCATCGTTCACCTTTGCCGTAAAGAAAAAGGCCGCTCCGAAGAGCGGCCTTTGCGTTATGCGGCTTGAGCCTTTTTGTGGTCTTCCTCGGCGAGGAAGCGGCCTGCGTCGAGGGCGGCCATACAGCCCATGCCCGCGGCGGTGACGGCTTGGCGATAGACATCGTCGGTGACGTCGCCCGCGGCATAGACGCCTTCGATGGCGGTCTTAGGGGTGCCCGGCTGGACGACGATGTAGCCGCCTTCCTTCATTTCCAACTGGCCCGCGAACAGTTCCGACGACGGGGCGTGGCCGATGGCGATGAAGACGCCGTCAGCGTCGATGTGCGAGGTCTCGCCCGTGACGGTGTCTTTCAGGCGTACGCCGGTGACGTTCTTGGCGAAGCCGTCCACGGCACCGACGATTTCCTCGACGGCGCTGTTCCAGATGATGTTGACCTTCGGGTGAGCGAACAGGCGCTCCTGAAGGATTTTTTCCGAGCGCAGGGTGTCGCGGCGGTGAACCAGCGTGACGCTCTCGGCGAAGTTGGTGAGGAAGAGGGCTTCTTCGACGGCGGTGTTGCCGCCGCCGACGACGACGACCTTTTTGCCGCGATAGAAGAAGCCGTCGCAGGTAGCGCAGGCCGAGACGCCGAAACCTTGGTAGGCAGCCTCAGACTCCAGACCGAGCCATTTGGCTTGAGCGCCGGTCGAGATGATGATGGTCTCGGCGAGGATTTCGGTGCCGCTATCCAGCGTCAGGCGGAACGGGCGCTGTGACAGGTCGGCCTTGGTGACGATGTCGTGGATGACCTCGGTGCCGACGTGTTCAGCCTGCTCCTGCATCTGCTGCATCAGCCACGGACCCTGAATGGTCTCGGCGAAGCCCGGATAGTTTTCCACGTCGGTGGTGATGGTCAGTTGGCCGCCCGGTTGCAGGCCTGCGATCACAACAGGATTCAGCGAGGCGCGGGCGGCATAGATGGCGGCGGTCCAACCAGCAGGGCCGGAGCCGATGATGGCGACGCGAACAGTACGGGCTTCTTGGGTCATGGCCCGTATTTAGAGGGTGATTCTTCGCTTCGCCATCTCTGGCTTCGCTTATTTGTGGTCCTCGGCGAACTCGCTCTCCAGACGCTGGAGGTCGCACGGGGCGGTGAGGGCGATTTTGGCGCGCTGATAGGCCATCTCGGCCTGCTGTCGAGCTGCGGCGCGGAAGGCGGGGCTGCCCGACTGTTGAAGCGCGAAGAGCGACTTTTGCAGGCGCAGCTGGATCTCGATCAGGTGGGCACCGTCGCGGGCGGGGAGCATGAAGGCATCCTCGAAAAGGTCGGCGTCGGACAGAGGCGAGACATAGAGGTTGGGGTATTCGACCTCGGCGTCTTCGCGGCCCTTGCCCCATTGGGCCAGCAGGCGGGTCTGGCGGCCGATGACGTCCAGCGCCGTGCCGGGATCGTTGGTGGCGGGCGACAGGGCACGCGAGGCGACCTCGGCCATGACGGCCAGACCGAAACGCGGGTCCTGATCGAAGGTGCGGGTAGCGGCGATGACGAACTGGTCCAGCAGGCGGCTGCGGGTTTCGTTATCGAGGGGGCCGACAGCGTACATCAGTACGGTGTCCTCGTAGCAGAAGCTGCCCGCGTTCACTGGGAGGTAGGCGGTGAGGCCGTGCGTCTCGCACAGGCGCGACAGGGCGCTGATGTCGACGAACTGGAGATAGCCGATCTGGCCGGAAAGGATCGGGGTTGCGCCAGCCGGGAGGGTATCGTCGCAAGGATTGGCCCCGAGATAGGGAACAGACAGGCGAAGTTCGATGGCCTCCCGCGTGGCGGCCTCTACGCGGTCGATGGTGGTGCCGACACGGCCCAGCGAGATCAGGTGGTTGATCCAGCGCAGGAGCTGCACAACGATCAGGGCGATGACGAGGATGGTGATGACGAACAGGACGGCGCGGCCCTCGTCGCCGTAGGAGCCCGTCCTCAGCACGATGATGCCGACGATGCTGAAGATGAAGGAGCCGATGAAGGTCGACAGCACATTGTGCGTGACCTTGTCTTCCATCAGCAGCTTGGTCGCGCGCGGCGTGACATTGGATGTGGCGGCGCCAAAGGCCGAGGTGACCGCGCCCAGAGAGAAGGTTGTGACGGCCAGCATGCTGGAGGCAATGATGTTCAGCAGGCTGTCGACAGCCTCACGCGAGACCTCGATGGGCAAGGACCACGGGAAGAAGCGGTCTGATACGGTCGCGATTAAGGCTGTGGCGATGCCCAGAACAACGGACAGGATGGCCTGCCACCAAAGCTGGCGGCGGATGCGGCTGAGCAGCCATGTTCCGTATTGCATGGGCAAGCTCCGGACCTGACGGGAAGGCAGGTAAAACCCCGACAGGGCCGGAGGGTTCCGGTGGGGGCGTGTGCCCGCCTAGCCGTTGTCGCGCGCGAAGGTGTAGGCGTTCAGGGCGTACTGCAGGCCTTCGCGCTCGTCATCGCCGCCCCATGCGCGATAGTCGATCGCGCGCAGTCCCTTGTTGAAGGCTGCCAGAACCTGATGTTCTGCATTGGCCCAGGACATGGCGTTGGCGTGCTCGTTCTGGAGCCGCACGCAGGGGAAGCGGTCGATCAGATCGAGGTAGCCCGCGTTCAGCAGATCGACGTTGATGAGGGTGTCGCCGACATCCAGTTCGCCGATATTGGCCAGATTACCGTAGATGTAGGCATAGGCACCACGGGCGTAGATGTCCTTCGTCTGGTCAACGGCCCAGCGGGCGAACTCGTCGAGGGTGGATGCATCCTCGCCACGCCAGCGGGGAAGCAGTTCCTGACCATGTTCGCGAAGGAGCTGCAGGTTGGTCTTGTCCAGCACGAACACCTGTTGGAAAGCAGCGTTCAGGTCGTCCAAGGTGCGGGTCAGGCGGGTCGCCGAAATATAGTACTGGGCGTACCACGGATAATGCTGGGGATCGCAGTCCTTGCCCTCTTCGACGCGGACGGCATCGGACTGGGCCATGAGGGCCTCGCAGCCACGCACGTTCCAGCTGTGGGCAAGGTCCATAGAGGCTTCACCCGTCGCGTCGGACCAGTTTTCGCCGCGCACGCTGTCGGCCACGTTGAAGCAGGCTTCGGCCAGCATCACGGCGGTATAGGGCTCTGGACGGCGGCGGTAGGCTTCTTCGAACGGGGCGACATAGGCCCGTGCCGCGCTGGTGCCGATCAGTTCACCGCAATCACCGAGCCAGTAATGCGAGACGGCGGCCACGCGGGTGCCCCACGGCACGGTGGCGCCACGTGCAATCGCCTCTTTGACCTGATCGGCGTAGGCGAGAAGTGTGTCGGCACTTTTAGGGGCGCTGGCCGCCGCCGCGACCAGGGGGGCGCAAGATCCCCACAGTTCCTTCTGGGTCGCGATCCGGAAGCCGTCCGGGGCCTTGATCCTGTTTTTGCGGGGATCTGTTTGCGGAAACAGAAAACTCAAAAACGACACTGAACGACCCTCGGAAAACTCTACTACAAATAGGAACTTAGCCCTTTTCGGATGAACGCGGCCTGACGGGCATGCGTTCCGTCGGCGTGGAAGTATTTCAACGAAGAAGGGCGATTACAGCCTTGGCCGCACGACGGGTTTCGTTAAGCGCGACATAGGTCCAATCCGGCAAGGTACCGTCGAAGGGACGGGTCGCGCCGTGCGTCTCAAGGGCAGCGTGCAGACGTTTGAACTTGGTCTGCGGCCTGATCGGAACCATGGGCAGGACGTGGACCGGCTTGCCGGTGGAGGCAGCCTCGGTGGCCATATTGGCGCTGTCCTCGGTGACGAGGATGTGGTCCGCGTAATGCAGCATGGCAAAGAGCGGGTTCTCGCCTGCGCCGTCCCAAATCATGCCAGGGAGGGCCTTGAGCCGCTGAGTCATGACCGTTTGCGCCAAGAGCGGGGTTCGGCGCGAGAAGGTGACGAGGAGGGAGCCGCCCTTTTCCTCGACCGTCTCTGCGATGAGGTCGGCGAGGACGGCAGCGTGGTCGAGCGTGAGGTCGAATGCCTTGGAGGTGCCGCCGATCATCACCGCGACGCGCGGGTGGGGCAGGGCCTCGATCTGTGTGGCGAAGGCAGGGGCGGCGTCGACCAGCTTTTGCGGGGTGATGCGGTGGGGGCTGCCTAGGATCGGCAGGACATTGGGACCGGTGACGTTGTCGTGCTCGGGCGCGACGATCAGGTCATAGGCGCTGTTTTTCCAGCGCGGGTCCTGTGTCTGGACGACGAGGGTCTTACCCTTGGAGGCGGCCTTGATACGCACCGACAGCGGCAGGGTGGCGCGGCCGGTGGCGATCCAGATGTCGGGATGCGGGGTTTTCTTGAGCAGGCCGTCGCCGTGATCCAGCATCCACGGCTGTTTCAGCGCGGACGGCAGGCGGTCGAACATCGGCTTCCAGCGGATGTGGAAGCGGGTGATCTCGGCAGGTGTCTCGGCGTCGATGGCTTCGGCAAGGCCCAGGGACTGGTTCTCGATGCCGGCGCGGCCGTCCGAGACGACCCAAATGGACAGAGGGCGCGTGACATGGTCACGCGCCCCTGAATCCGTTGGTGGTGTGGAGTTTACTTCCACTCGACCTTGAGAATTTCGTAGCCCTTCACACCGCCGGGGGTGTTCACCTCGACCACGTCACCGACCTCTTTCGAGATCAGGGCGCGTGCGATCGGGGAAGAGATCGAAATCTTGCGAGCCTTCACGTCAGCCTCGTCGTCGCCGACGATCTTGTAGAAGGACTCTTCTTCGGTGTCCTCGTCCACGAGGTGGACGGTGGCACCGAACTTCACGGTGTTACCCGAAAGCTTGGCAACGTCGATGACCTGTGCGCGCGAAAGCTTATCTTCGATTTCTGCAATCGAGCCTTCGACCCAGCCCTGACGCTCTTTAGCGGCATGGTACTCGGCATTTTCCGACAGGTCGCCGTGCTCGCGCGCCTCGGCAATGGCGGCGATCACTGCAGGTCGTTCGACCTGCTTGAGTTGCTTCAGTTGATCGTCGAGAGCACGATAGCCCTCGGCCGTCATCGGCACTTTTTCCATTGTGTCGTGAGTTTCTTGCTACGCCCGAAGACAGATGAAAGACAGTAGTCCGGTACGCCTGCGGCCACGGGGCGTTGCATGACCGGGGGTAAGAAGCTGGGCCAAAGCCCCCTAAAAGTCAAGATGGGCGTCTGTCGACAGTGCGTTGCAGCCCGGATCAGGCCCGGCGTTGGGTGTGCCGGATAACTTTGTTCTGAACCGGCGGCAGCCGGCGCGCGCGCGAGTGGGCGCGGCCCAGACGGACAAGCGCGCTGAACGAGACAATGGCCAGCCAGACCAGTGCCGCATCCCCGATAAGGTTGAAGAAGGTCGGCAGGAAAATCACGCCGCTGGCCATGAATGCGAACATGAAAGCCAGCGCCGCGATCAACAGAATGATCGATGGGAGGACAGAGAGGCGCATACCTCGTTAACGGGTCAAAACCCCTAGAGGTTTCAAAGAGATCACCGGTTGCTCAACCATGTCCGGATCGGGTCGTGATCGTGGCGAACCGGCGTTATTTCAAGACCTGAATGTGGCCTCAGGCGTAGGCATAGTCTCC